>DATGVT010000462.1:0-3773 GCA_035300005.1 Candidatus Acidiferrales bacterium | reverse complement strand
CTGGTCAGGCGGCGGCTGGAGCGGGCTCTGGAGCGAATACGCGACCGGCTGGAGGTCGCGGCGTGAGCAGCATCACCAGCCCGCCGATGCCGAAGGCGGCCGCGGTCAGCCAGAGGGCCAGCGAGTAACCGCCGAGGCGGTCGTAGAGGGCGCCCGCCAGCAGCGGCCCCAGCCCGGCCAGCACCGCCACCGGGATCCCCTGCAGAGCGGTGACGGCGCCGTAGGCGCGGCGGCCGAAGTGCTCCGCCATCACCGACGCCCGCAGCGACGCGTTGGCGCCGAAGGCGGCTCCGAAGACGACCACGTATGCCCAGAGGAGCGCCGGCGTGGCGGCCAGAGCCAGCACCACGATGCCGGCGCCCTGCAGGGCCGTCCCCAGGGCCAGCAGCTGCCGGGGGGCCAGGCGGTCGCTGAGCAGGTTGATCAGGAAGCGGCCGGGCAGGCTGGCCAGGCCGACCATGCCGGCCACCGTCGCCGCCAGGACGGGGTCGAAGCCGCGGCTGATCATGTAGGCGACCTGGTGGGCGTGGACCACGCTGACGCCCATGCCGCTAAGGCCGACCGCCAGGGTCACCAGCCAGAAGGCCGGCCGGCGCAGGGACTCGCGCAATGAGAGCCCGGCGCCAGGCCCGGCCGAGGTCACCGGCGCCGGCAGCCCGTCCGGGTGCAGGCCGACGTCCTCGGGGTGCCGCCGCAGGACCAGCGCGTGCAGAGGCAGCGCCAGGAGCAGCTGCGTGAACGCCATCACCACCAGCGTCTCCCGCCAGCCGGCCCTGGCCACCAGCAGGCCGGCGACCGGGATGTAGATCGGCGAGGAGATGCCGCCCAGCACCGTGAGCAGCGCCATCGCCGTTCCGCGGCGGCGGACGAACCAGTTGGTGACCACGATGAAGGTGACCGGGTAGAGGGTCAGGGCCATGGCCAGGCCGAGCCCGCCGGCCCAGAGCAGGTAGAACTGCCAGAGCTCGCGGGCCTGGCTCAGGCCGAACAGACAGCCCGCGCCCAGGAGGGAGCCCAACGACATCAGGCCGCGGGCGCCACGCCGATCGGCCAGCCGGCCGACCGGGAAGCCCAGCAGCCCGGCCAGGACGATGCTCGTCGAATAGGCGCCCGAGATGGCGGCCCGGCTCCAGCCCAGCTCCTGGTGGATGGGGACGACCAGGACCCCGAACAGGTACTGGGTGGTGCCGTAGCTGACGATCGTGGTCAGGCCGAGCGCCACCACCAGGATCCAGCCGTAGAAGAGCCGGCCGCGCATGGGCATTTTCACCTTACAGACTGCTTGCGTCCCCTTCATGGGCGCTTCACCCGGCCGCGCGTCAATGGCGGCGTGGCGCGCGCGCTGACCCTGGTGGCCTCCCTGGTGAGTGCGCTGGTGGTCCTGACGCTGGTCCAGACCGAGGCGCGCGCGCACTCATCCCTGACCAGCTCCCCGGGCCCCAGCGCCTCTCCGACGGCAGCGGCTTCTCCCTCGCCGCTGCCGTCACCCTCCCCGACCCCAAGCTCGATCCCGTCAGCCGCCCCGAAGGCGCCGACCTTCGCCACCCTGCTGGCCGAGCTGGAGAGCCTGGGCTCGGCCTCCGGGTCCGGCCTGGCGGTCTCGCTGCTCGAGTACGGCAGCCTCAGCGCCGGCTCGTTCGCCCTCAACGGGGACCAGCCCTGGACCGCCGCCAGCACCTACAAGCTGGCCCTGCTGATGGCGGAGGCGGAGGGTGTCGCGGGCGGTACGCTGCAGGGGTCGGACGTCCTCTGCTACCAGGAGCAGGACTGGGAGGACGGCTACTTCGACGACTACGAGGAGGGCGCCTGCTACACGCGCAGCGAGCTGGCCCAGCGGGTCGGCCACTACTCCGACAACACGGCGGCCCACATCCTGGTCCGCTACCTGGGCGGTTCCGACGTCCTCAACGGGTACGCCCGCGTGCACGGCGCCGTCGAGTCCGCCTTCTACGTCGGCAACACCACCACCTCCAACGACCTGGCCCGGCTCTGGCAGTCCGAGCTGCTGGGGCAGGCGGGCGGCACCGCCGCCCAGCAGTGGCTGTACCCGCTGCTGACCAACACGCGCTACGAGGCGGGCGTCCCCGCCGGCGTGCCTGGCGGCGTCACGGTGGTGCACAAGATCGGCCAGGTGGACTCGGTCGTGAACGATGCCGCCCTGGTCGTCAACGCGCCGCACGGCACCTACGTGCTGGTCGTGATGACGGACGGGACGGGCGGCAGCGCCGGCTGGCAGCTGGTGGCGCGCGTCTCGGCGCTGGTCTGGCTGTTCGAAGCTTCTAGGTAACCTTCAGTTCGTGCGGCTCACGTCGGAGGCGATGGCCGTGCTGGGCCGCGCCCGGCTGGGCATGCTGGCGGTCAACACCGGGCGCTGGCCGCTGGTCAACCCGGCCGCCTTCCACTTCGCGTCGGGGTCGCTCTGGATGACCACCTCTCGCTACGCGGCCAAGGTGTCGCTGGCCAGGCGCGACCCCCGCGCCGCGTTCCTGGCCGACGGGGGATCGGTCTGCCTGCTCCTGCAGGGCGTGCAGGAGGCCTACGACCTGCGCTCGCTCCGCGGCCAGCTGCGGGCCGCGCTGGAGGGGCCCGGCTTCTACTGGAGCCTGGCCGGCTACGCGGCCAAGAACGCCCCCTTCGTGGCCGGCTACCTGCTCGACCTGACCGCCATCCCCAGCGAGTGGTGGCCGCAGAACCGGGTCGTCCTCCGCCTGCGTCCCTCGCGCGCCACGCTGATCACGGCCCCGCAGGTTCCGGCGCCGGCCGTCACGGGCCCGGCGGGCCTGCCGCGCGCCCTCTGGAAGGCGAGCCGGGCCTACGTCTGCTGGACGGCAGGCGGGGCGCCGGCCCTGGCCCCGGCGCTCTGGGCCCCGGCGGGCGCCGGGGCTGAGGCGGTCATGCAGGGCGGGCGGGGACCGCGCGCGGAGGGCCCCGGGGCGCTGGTGGTGGAGTCGCACCATCCGTACCGCCCCTCGCTGGTCCGCGGGGCCTGCCTGCGGGGCCGGCTGCGGCCGGTGGGCTCGGCGGTGGGAGTGATGCGGCGCTACGGCACGACTGGGGGCGGCACTGCGCTCCGCCTGGAGGTGCGCCGGATCACGGAGTGGCGCGGGTTCCAGGTGGTCAGCAGGTCCCCGCGCGTACGATCGAAGCCTGATGCCCAGGCCGCAAGCGCCCCGGGTTAGCACCCGGCGCTGGGAAGCGGGGGCCTGGCGAGAGGCGCCCGACCAGGTGGCGACCGAGGAGCCGCTCCAGCTGAGCCTGGGTGGGCGCCCGCTGAGCATCGTCATGCGGACGCCGGGCCACGACCTCGAGCTGGCCCTCGGCCTGCTCTATGCCGAGCGCGTCATCCGCGGGCTGGAGGACGTAGCCGAAGTCTGGATCTCGGCCGAAGCGGACGAGACCGCCGACCAGGTGCCGGTCCGCGCCGAGCTGGTGGAGTCGAACCAGGTCGACCTCCGGCTGCGGCAGGGCGTGCCCGGCCGGCGGCCGGAGCGCTCCTTTCTCTCCACCTCGGCCTGCGGCGTCTGCGGCGCCACCACCATTGAGTCCTTGCAGCTCGACTTCGCCCAGCTGCCGGCGGGCCCCGAGATCGACCCGGCCCTGCTGCCCGGTCTGGCCGGCCAGCTGAGGTCGCAGCAGCGGGTCTTCGAGCAGACAGGCGGCCTACACGCGGCCGGCCTCTTCGGGCTCGACGGGCGCCTGCGCCTGCTGCGGGAGGACGTCGGCCGCCACAACGCGGTGGACAAGGTGGTGGGCAGGCTCCTGCTGGACGGACT
>DATGVT010000461.1:0-1986 GCA_035300005.1 Candidatus Acidiferrales bacterium | reverse complement strand
CTTCGATTTCAGGGTCGAAATGCTCTGGAACATGTGAACGGGGATGCGGATCGTGCGGGCGTGGTCGGCCACCGCACGGGTGATCGCCTGCCGGATCCACCAGGTCGCGTAGGTCGAGAACTTGTAGCCCTTGTGGTAGTCGAACTTCTCGACCGCGCGGATCAGGCCCATGTTGCCCTCCTGGATCAGGTCCAGGAAGGACATGCCGCGGCCGATGTACTTCTTGGCGATCGAGACCACCAGCCGGAGGTTGGCCTCGGTCAGGCGCTGCTTGGCCTCGAAGGATGCGGTCAGCCGCGCACCGAGCGCCTCCCGCATCCGGCCGAAGTGCTCGATCGCGGCATCCTCTCTGGCACCGTCCGCTCGTGCCGATCGGTCCCGCTCCAGCCGGCGAACCAGGTCAGTTCCTTTTGCCAGCAGCTGGAAGTCCGCCTGCTTGCCCGCTCCGAAGATCTGCGTCGCCAGTCGTGTCCGCTCCTGCTGGCTCGAAACCAGGCCGGTTGCGTCGACGACGCGGAGCATCAGCCTGTCCAGGTCCTCGGCCGTGTCGTAGGCCTTGAGATCGATGCTCAGCTTGGTCAGGCTCTCGAAGAGTCCCTCGGCCTCGATGGCCTTGGCCAGCGTTACCTCGTCCTGGGCCGTGAGCAGGCTGACCCGCCCGATCTCCTTCAGGTACATGCGGACGGGGTCGTCGAGCGAGACCGAGTCCATCATCTCGACCTCCAGCAGGAGGTCGTCGTCGATCTGCTCCACCTCTTCGAAGTCCCGCTCGCCGTCGGTGACCTCGATCCCCATCTCCTTGAAGGCGCCGAAGATGCGGAACATCTCCTCCGGCTCCGCCTCCAGAGGCGTGAAGCCCTGCATGACGTCGTCGGGTGTGAGGTAGCCCTGCTCCTTGCCCTTGAGGATCAGGGCTTCGGCCTGCTGGATCAGCTCGTCTTCGAGCTTGGGCTCAGCCTTCTCGGCGGTCTTGGCGCTGCGTGCTATCTCCCTTTCTCCTCCATTCCTTGCAACTCCCGCAGCACCTGGTTCAAGTCCGCCTCCAGGCTCGAGACCTGAGCGCTGTCCCCCCGCCGCTCCGCTTCGGCAAGGCCGCGGATTATCGCACTCTGCCGGGTCCGGATGCGGCGCAGCTTGAGCTGCCGGACCAGGTCGTCGGCGGTGTCGTCCTCGACCGAGGGCGGCGGGCTCGCCCACGCCCGCCGGACGAAGCTCTGGTCGGCCTCCGGGTAGTCGGGCAGCTCTTCCTCCAGGGCTTTCAGCCCCCCACGCTCGATCGTGTCCATCAGGCGCTGGTAGGTGGCGCGGTCCTCCTCGTCGAGCTCCTCCGCCTGCAGCCGGCCCCGCAGGCGCCCGATCGCTTCCGGGCGGACGGCGAGCAGCTGCAGGAGGTAGCGCCCGACCGTCAGTTTCTTCCCGTCTGGAGGCGGGCCCAAACTGGGTTTTGCGGAGGGCTCTGGCCCCGGCTTCAGCCGGAGGCGGTGGGGCTCGGTTCCGAGCAGCCCGGCGGCCAGCTCCAGGTTGCGCTCCTGAAGGGGCTGGTCCGGGATCCTGGCCAGCACTCCCCGGACCCGCACCAGGGCCGCGTTCAGCCGGCTCGGATCCCCCACGCCGGGGCCGACGGCGTCGCGGATCAGCGACTCCCAGCCTTCGGAGGCGCCGGCCTCCAGCTCGGCCCAGCGCTCGGCCGCCCGCTCGCCGGCGGCCCTCAAGAATTCGTCGGGATCCTTGGCGCCCGCCAGGTCGACCACCCGGGTGCGCAGGCCCAGGGCCGAGCTGACCTCCACGACCTTCTGCGTCGCCGACTTGCCGGCGGCGTCGCCGTCAAGGGCGATCACCACTTCCTCGGTGAAACGTTTGAGCAGCCGGACCTGGTCTTCGGTCAAGGCCGTCCCCGAGCTGGCGACCGCGTTTCGGACCCCGTACTGGTGCCCGACGATGACGTCGAACTGTCCTTCCATGAGGACGGCCTGGCCGCGCTTCGTG
>DATGVT010000460.1:0-20031 GCA_035300005.1 Candidatus Acidiferrales bacterium | reverse complement strand
CGCCTGGCTGGGCGCGGCTATGTGCTCCAAACGGGGCGGGTAGTGATGGCGGGCCCCACCTCGGAGCTGCTGCAGTCAGAGCAGATTCGAGAGGCGTATCTCGGCATCTGACGGCGGCTACTTCCAGTGGGTTGACTTTGCCGGGCGGTGGAGCGTAATGGCCTTATAGCTGACTTCGCCCGCGGCCCGCCGGCGCGCCCCTAGAACAACCATGACGGACATCGGTTTTGCGTTCAGGGGGTTTGAACCATGAACGTAGGCGTCTTTAAGGCCAAGTTCAAGAAGTCGGAGCTGAGCAAGGCCATCAGTTGGTACCGGGAGAAGGCGATCCCGGCGGTGGCGGCCCACAAGGGCGGTCGCGGGGCCATGCTCCTGACCGACCCCGCCACCGGCGAGGTGATCTCGATCGGCATCTACGAGGACGAAGCCGCCGCCAAGGCTTTCAACCCGAAGTTCGAGCAGCTGAGCGACGAGCTGAAGCAGTTCGTGGACGGCCCGGCTCCGAAGCGCCAGCTTTTCGAGATGAGCGCCTCTCTGGCGCTGGAGAACAAGGCCCTGGCGGAGAAGGCGGTCAAGGCCTTCAACGAAGGTGACCTGGAGCAGATCGCCCGCATGACTGCTCCCGACGCGACCTACAAGGCGCCGGGCGGAGTCGAGCTCAGGGGCCCGCAGCAGGTCAAGGAGTACTTCAAGACCTGGCGGAAGGCATTTCCGGATGCCCAGATCACGGTCGAGAAGATCGTGGTCCAGGGCCACAACGTGGCGACCCAGGGGACCTTCACAGGCACCCATTCAGGACCCTTCACGACACCGGGCGGCGAGATCGCGCCCACGGGCAAGAAGGTGTCCGGTGCCTACGCCGAGGTGGCGGTCATAGATCGCGGCCTTGTGGTATCGGACCAGCTCTACTACGACCAGGTCCAGCTGCTCCAGCAGCTGGGGCTGATGCCGGCCCAGCAGCCGGCGAAGCGAACGAGCTAGCCCGAATTTCCTGGGGGGCCTGGCGCCTGCCGGGCCCCTCGGCCCTTCAGTCCTCGTCCTGGAACGGGTAGCGGTAGTCCGTGGGCGGCGTCAGCGTCTCCTTGATCGCGCGCGGCGAGGCCCAGCGGATCAGGTTCCACATCGAGCCGGCCTTGTCGTTAGTGCCCGACGCCCGCCCGCCACCGAACGGCTGCTGCCCGACCACGGCCCCGGTCGGCTTGTCGTTGATGTAGAAGTTGCCGGCCGCATGACGCAGCTCTGACTCGGCCTCGGCGATCGCCGCCCGTTCAGCCGCGAAGACCGCGCCGGTCAGTCCGTAGGGCGTCGTGGTGTCCACCAGCTTGAGGACGTCCCCCCACTCCCGGTCTGGGTAGACGTAGGTGGTGACGACAGGCCCGAACAGCTCCTCCCGCATCAGGCGGGCGTGCGGATCCTTCGTCACCACCACGGTCGGCCGCACGAACCAGCCTTCCCCGTCCTCCAGCTCGCCGCCCACCAGCACCTCGTACTCGGGCTTCGAGCGCGCCTCCTCGATCGCCTTCCGCTGGGTGTCGTAGGAGCTGCCGTCGATGACGGCGCCCATGAAGTTGCGGAAGTCGCTCACGTCGCCGACCCCGATCGTGCGCACCTCGTCCGCCAGCCGCTCGCGCATCTTCAGCCAGAGGCTGCCGGGCACGTAGAAGCGCGAGCAGGCCGAGCACTTCTGGCCCTGGTACTCGAACCCGCCGCGCACGACCCCGGTCACCAGCGCGTCGACGTCGGCCGAGGGATGCGCGAGCACGAAGTTCTTGCCGCCGGTCTCGCCGACGATGCGTGGGTAGTTGCGGTACGCGGCGAGGTTGTCACCGATTGCCTTCCACATGCTCTGAAAGACCGGGGTGGACCCGGTGAAGTGGACACCGGCCAGGTCGGGGTGAGCCAGCGCCGGGTCCCCTACTTCGGAGCCGCGGCCGTAGACCAGGTTGATCACGCCGGGCGGCAGGCCGGCCGCCTCCAGGAGCCCCAGGATGAAGTGCGCGGAGAAGGCGGCGGTGGAGGCCGGCTTCCAGACCACGGTGTTGCCCATCAGCGCCGCCGCGGTGGGCAGGTTGCCGGCGATGGACGTGAAGTTGAAGGGCGTGACCGCGAAAACGAAGCCCTCCAGCGGGCGGTACTCCATCCGGTTCCAGACCCCCGGCGCGCTGTCCGGCTGGTCCTCGTAGATCCGCTGCATGTACGCGCAGTTGAAGCGCCAGAAGTCGATCAGCTCGCAGGCGCTGTCGATCTCGGCCTGGTGCGCGGTCTTCGACTGGCCGAGCATGGTGGCCGCGTTCAGCGTGTCGCGCCAGGGCCCGGCCAAGAGTTCGGCCGCCCGCAGGAACACCGCCGCCCGCTCCCACCACCGCAGGCGCGACCAGTCCGGCCACGCCTCGGCCGCGGCCTCCACGGCCAGCTGCACCTCTTCGGCGCCGGCCAGGTGGACGTCGGCCAGCACCTGCGCCTTCCGATGCGGCATCACCGCCTGCGCCAGGCGCCCGCTGCGATGGGGCCTGCCGCCGATCACGAGCGGGATCTCGATCCGCTCGGAGGCCAGCTCGCCCAGGCGCTTGCGCAGCCGCTGGCGCTCTGGGCTGCCGGGCGCATAGGCGCGGACCGGCTCGTTGCTGGGCAGGGGGACCCGGTAGGCGCCCATCCTCAAATCATCTGACAGCGCGGGCAGAAGTAGGTAAGGCGGGCGTGCTCCCCCTGCGCCTTGACCGCGATCCGGGCCCCGCAGCGGGGGCAGGGGCGGCCGCCGCGGCCGTGGACGGCCGCCGACCTGCGGCGGCGGAGTCCCTGGCGCAGCTTGTCACGGGCGGTCTCGTAAAGCCCCGCCAGCCCAGCTTCGTCGAGGGAAGACGCTCGCGCCCAGGGGTCGAGACTCATCTCCCAGAGCGCCTCGCATTTGAAGAAGTTGCCGATGCCGGCGGCCACGCGCTGGTCGAGCAGCAGCTCGCCCAGGGGGAGGTCGCCCAGCGCGCGGGCTCGGCGCACCGCCTTGGGGGCGGACCAGGATTCGGTGAGGATGTCGGGGCCCAGGTGCCCGATCCGCTCGGCGGGGTTGCGGACCAGTTCCACGGTGGGTGCGTTGAAGCAGACCGCGACAGCTTCACTCGTCTCCAGGACCGCCCGGGCCGCCCGCTCCGGCTTCAGCCACCTCTCGCCCGGCCGGTAGAGGTGCCAGCTGCCGTTCATGCGCAGGTGCGTGTGGAGCGACAGGCCGCTGTCGAAGCGCATCAGCAGGTGCTTGCCGGCCGGCTCGACCGCGAGCACCGTTCTGCCCTCGAGGTGCTTCAGCGACTCCGGCCGGGCGGACTCCACACGGCGGCCAACCAGCCGCTCGCGCAGCGCGGCGGCAGTGCGCCAGATGGTGTCGCCCTCAGGCAATCAAGTGGCCTGTTCCAGGTCATCCAGCCCGATCAAGTTCAAAGTGGAGAAGGCGCGCCGTGCCCGAATCACCGCCGCCGGTCCTTGCGGTCGCAAAGCCCGCACCACCTTAACGCTCATGTGCCCGTAGCGCGGCCAGCACTGACGAGGGAAGGGGCACTCCGCGCCGCGGCTTCAATGGAGGCCCGAGGCCGAGCAGGTCGCCGGTCGCTCGACGAGCGCGTCCCTCCGCGATCAGGCGTTCCAGTCTGCTGCCTCCGACAGGAACCTGCCGGGTGACCGGGCGCCCGCGGCCAGTCATGGCTTTTTCGTCACCGCCTTTCCCAGGCCACCATCCCTCGCGGGGAGGAGCCGAAGCCGGCCTCCTTCAGCAGCTTCGCCAGCGGCGAGGCGTGCACTTCCATGCCGTCCACCTTCTGCAGCTCCACTCGCCGCGAGCGGGTGGCGGCCGCCACCAGCGCCTGCAGGTGCTCGATTCTGACCTCGCCGTGGGTGGCCAGCGACCGGCCGCCGCGCTCCAGGTACAGCCGCAGCTCGCCGTCCTCCAGCACGACGTGCGCGCCCGCAGCCCGGGCCAGGCCGGAGTCGGGCCAGCCCAGCACGGTCCCGTACGGATTGGCGGGGTCGGTGGCGGCCAGCGCGACCACCCTGCCCTCCGGCTCCCGGCAGGAGCGCAGGCGGTCCACGGCGCCGGGCAGCGCGAACTGCGAGCCGCCGAGCCCGGCCACGAAGTAGCCGCGCCGGATCCGCCCCGCCTCCTCCATCGCGCGCAGGACCGGGTAGAGCGAGGCGAATCCGCCGGGCCACGCCTCGCCTACGACCGCCTCCCGGGTCAGGACACCATGCCGCTGCAGGAGGACCCCGGCCGAGGCGAAGAGGCGCTCGGTCGCCGGCACCCCGGCGCCGGCCAGCTGGGCGACCAGCGACCAGCGGCCCGATGCCCGCGGATGGGTTAGGCGGGGCAGGCGCGGGCGCCGGGCCGGCACCCGCCGCGAGACCGGTCCGGCCAGGCGAGGCACGAAGGTGTCGTTGGTCACCTCACCGGCCCAGACCAGGTCCCAGAGAGCGTCCAGCATCGCCTCCTCGTCGCCGCCCCCGCAGGCCAGGTAGAGGTCGCGGAAGAACGAGGCGCCCTTGCGCTCCAGATGCTCGCGCAGGCGCTGGTGCAGCTCGCCGGCGGGTGTCTCCAGCGGCTCCGGCAGCAGCCGCTCGGCTTCGCCGCGCAGGTAGAGCGCCACCCGGCCGTCGCTGGGGCCGAGCGAGCCGCGGCCGGCCCAGACGACGTCCCCCATCGAGATCAGCTCGTCCAGCAGCCGCGGCGTGTAGCCGGAAACCCGGGAGGCCAGCACGTCACGCTCGATCACGCTCGCGGGCAGGGCCGCGCCCTGGAGCTGGAAGATCACCTCCAGCAGGCGATCCGGACCGCCGGCCGGCGAGCCGATGCCGTGCCAGACGGGCAGGAAGCGGGCCAGCACCTCGGCCGGGACCGCCTCCACCTCGCGCCGCAGCGCCGCCAGCGAGCGCCGGCGGAGTGTCCGCAACACCTCGGGATGGCAGTACTCCCTTGAGGGGGGGACTCCCCCCCTTGCGGCGGCCGGGCGAAGCCCTTCACCCGACGCGCCCCCCCTGCGTCCCTTGGCCCCGGGGCGGAACTCCCCCGCCAGCAGCTCTCCCCGCGCCACCAGCCGCTGGAGCGCAGCCTCGACGTCGGCGGGCGGGAGCGCCCAGCGGCGGGCCACGTCTGCCGCCAGGAAGGGAACGTGCGCACGCGCGTACCGGCGCAGCAGGCCCTCCAGCGGCTCCGGGCTCCGGTCCAGGAACACCTCGGGCAGCCCCACCGGCAGCGTCACGCCCAGCGCGTCTCGATAGCGACCCGCGTCCTCGACCGCGATCAGGCGCGGCTCGCGCCCGATGCGCACGGCGGCCAGCCGGCGCTCCCGCTCCAGCTGGTCGGCCCACTCGGCCTGGACGCCGCGCGCCGCGGCCTCCTCCAGGCTCAGGTCGCCCAGGCGGGCGAAGAGGTCGTGGGCCTCGTCGGGGTCGCGCGGGAACCGCTCCGCCAGGAGGCCCTGGAGCTCCAGCTCCAGCTGCCCGACCGCCTCCGGGTCGAGCAGCTCACGCAGCTCTTCGGTGCCCAGCAGCTCGCCCAGGAGCTCGCGGTCCAGCGTCAGCGCCTGCGCCCGCCGCTCAGCCAGCGGCTGGTCACCCTCGTACATGTAGGTGGCGACGTACTGGAAGAGGATCGAGGCCGCGAAGGGCGACGCCCGCTCGGTGTCGACCGCCACCACGCGCACCTCGCGCGCCCGCACCGCGCGCAGCAGCTCCTGGAGCGCCGGGAGGTCGAAGTAGTCGGAGAGGCACTCGCGGTAGGTCTCGGCCAGGATCGGGAAGTCCGGATGCTGGCCCGCCACCTGGAGCAGCGCGCTGGACCGCTGGCGCTGCTGCCAGAGCGGCGTCCGCTGCCCCGGCCGCCGGCGCGGCAGCAGCAGGGCCCGGGCGGCGTTCTCCCGGAAACGGGCCGCGAAGAGGGCGGAGGCCGGCAGCTGGTCGGCGACCAGCTGCTGCACTTCCTCCGGGTCCAGCACCAGGTCGTCCAGCGAAGGCGGCTCGTCCGCGTCGGGCAGGTGGAGCGCGAAGCCGTCGTCGGTCCAGAGGGCCTGGACGTCCACGCCCAGGCGCTCGCGCAGCCGGGCCTCCAGGGCCAGCGCCCAGGGTGCGTGGACGCGGCCTCCGAAGGGCGAGTGGACGCACACCCGCTGGTCGCCGACCTCGTCCTTGAACCGTTCCACCACCAGCGTCCGGTCGTCGGGCACGGCGCCCGTGGCCTCGGCCTGGTCCTGCAGGTAGCGCATCAGGTTGCGGGCGGCGCGGTCGTCGAACCCGGCCCGCTCGCGAAGGCGCTGCTCGGCGGCCTCCGGCGTGGCGGCGCGCAGCTCGCGCACCAGCCGCCCCAGCGAGCGGCCCAGCTCCACCGGCCGGGGGACCATGTCGCCCTTCCAGAAGGCGATCTTGCCCGGCTCGCCGGGCGCCGGCGTGACCAGCACCTGCGCGGGCGTGATCTCGGCGATCCGCCAGGTGCTGGCGCCGAGCACGATGGCCTCCCCCACCCTCGACTCATAGACCATCTCCTCGTCCAGCTCACCGACCCGGCGGCCGTCCTCGAGCAGGTTCACCGAGTAGAGGCCGCGGTCGGGGATGGTGCCGGGGTTGGTGACCGCCAGGCGCTGGGCCCCGGCCCGCCCGCGGACGGTTCCCTTCAGGCGGTCCCAGACCAGGCGGGGCCGGAGCTCCGAGAAGTCGGCCGAGGGGTAGCGGCCGGAGAGCATGTCGAGCACCGCCTCCAGGGAGCGCGGCCCCAGGTCGCTGAAGGGGTAGGCGCGGCGCACGACCCGGCCCAGCTCCTCGACCCCCCACTCCTCCATGGCCGCCATGGCGACCACCTGCTGGGCCAGCACGTCGAGCGGGTTGCGCGGCACCACCGTGGACTCGATGTCGCCCTTGAGCATCCCTTCCACCACCGCGGCCGTCTCCAACAGGTCGCCGCGGAACTTGGGCAGCACCACGCCCCGGGAGACCTCTCCCACCTGGTGGCCGGCCCGGCCGACGCGCTGGATGCCGGCGGCGACGCTGGGCGGCGCCTCCACCTGGACCACCAGGTCGACCGCGCCCATGTCGATGCCCAGCTCCAGGCTGGAGGTGGCGATCAACCCGCGGAGGCGGCCGGCCTTGAGCTCGTCCTCGATCAGGAGCCGCTGCTCGCGGGCGATGGAGCCGTGGTGGGCCTTGACGAGCTCGGTCTCGGCCAGCTCGTTGACGCGGGCCGCCAGCCGTTCGGCCAGGCGCCGCGAGTTGACGAAGACGATGGTCGAGCGGTGCTGCTGGATCAGTTCCAGGAGACGCGGGTAGATCGCCGGCCAGATGCTGCGCTGGGGCAGCGGGGCCTCGGCGCCGATGGCCGCCGCGGGACCGGAGCGAGGCAGGTCCTCGACCCCCAGGTTGGCCATGTCCTCGACCGGCACCTCGACGGTGACCTCCAGGCTCTTGCGGCGGCCGGCGTCGACTATCTCCACCTCCCGGCCGGAGCCGCCCAGGAAGCGCCCCACCTCCTCCAGCGGGCGCTGGGTTGCGCTCAGCCCGAGGCGCTGCGGCTCCCGCTTGGCCAGCCGGCAGAGGCGCTCCAGGCTGAGCGCCAGGTGCGCGCCGCGCTTGGTGGCGGCCACGGAGTGGATCTCGTCCACGATCAGCCAGCGGACCGAGGCCAGCATCTTCCGGGCGGCGCTGGTCAGGAGCAGGAAGAGCGACTCGGGGGTGGTGATCAGGATGTCGGGCGGCCGGCGCTCCATCTGGCGGCGGGCCTCGGCCGGGGTGTCGCCGGTGCGGATAGAGACCGCCAGGTCGGGCATCTCCAGGCCCAGGCGGTCGGAGGTGAGGCGGAGCCCGATCAGCGGCGCCCTGAGGTTCTTCTCCACGTCGTGCGCCAGGGCCTTCAGCGGCGAGACGTAGAGCACGCGGCAGCGCTCGGCGGAGGGAGGCACCGCCTCCAGGGCCAGCCGGTCCAGGCACCAGAAGAAGGCGGCCAGCGTCTTGCCGCTGCCGGTGGGGGCCGACATCAGCGTGTGCCCGCCGGCGGCGACCGCGCGCCAGCCGAGCTCCTGGACCTCGGTCGGCGCCGCGAACGCGGACTGGAACCAGTCGCGGCCGGCCGGAGAGAAAAGGTCGAGTGCGCTCCCCACCCGGTTAGGATAAAACGAACGAACGTTCGCCGTCTGAACTTTGTGGGAGGCCTTAACTCGGCCGGTATCCTGACCTCCGTGAGCAAAGACGTCACCGAGGCGCATTCCCGGCAGGTCGCCGAGGCGGCCCGCGAGGAGCACTGGACCCAGCCCAGCTTCGGCAAGGAGCTCTTCCTGGGCCGGTTCCGTCTCGACCTGATCAGCCCCCACCCCCGCCCCACCCCGGAGGCGAAACAGAAGGGCGAGTCCTTCCTCGAGAAGCTGGAGGACTTCCTGAAGGCCGAAGTCGACCCGCTCCAGATCGAGAAGGATGCCCACATCCCTGAACCGGTGATCGAGGGCCTGGCCAGGCTGGGCGCCTTCGGCATGAACATCGCCGAGGAGTACGGAGGCCTGGGGCTCAGCAACCTCTACTACAGCCGCGCCCTGCAGGTGGTCAACTCGGCCCATCCCGCCCTGGGCGCCCTGCTCAGCGCGCACCAGTCGATCGGCGTCCCCAAGCCGCTCAAGTACTTCGGCACCGACGAGCAGAAGCGCAAGTTCCTGCCCCGGGTCGCCAGGGGTGAGGTCTCCGCGTTTCTGCTCACCGAGCCCGACGTCGGCAGCGACCCCGCCCGGATGGGCGCCACGGCGGTGCCGACCCCGGACGGCACCGCCTACGTGCTCAACGGGCTCAAGCTCTGGACCACCAACGGCACCATCGCCCGGGTGATGATCGTGATGGCGGTGGTCCCGCCCTCGGCCGGACACAAGGGCGGCATCTCGGCCTTCGTGGTCGAGCGCGACAGCCCCGGCATCAAGATCGAGCACCGCAACGAGTTCATGGGCATCCGCGGCATCGAGAACGCCCTCATCAGCTTCACCGACGTGCGGGTCACGGCCGAGAACCTGATCGGCCAGGAAGGCCGGGGGCTGAAGATCGCCCTGGTCACGCTCAACACCGGCCGCCTCTCCCTGCCCGCCGGCTCGGTGGCGGCCGCCAAGTACGCCCTGAAGGTCGTGCGCGAGTGGTCCAACGAGCGCGTGCAGTGGGGCCGGCCGATCGGCAAGCACGATGCCATCGCGCAGAAGATCGCCTTCATCGCCGGGCTCAGCTTCGGCATCGAGGCCGTGGCCGAGCTGTCCTGCGCGCTGGCCGACCAGGAGAGCAACGACATCCGGATCGAGGCCGCCCTGGCCAAGCTCTGGTGCACGGAGATGGCCTGGCTGGTCGCCGACGACCTGATGCAGGTTCGCGGCGGCCGCGGCTATGAGACGGCGGCCTCCCTGAAGGCCCGGGGCGAGAAGCCGATCGCCGTCGAGCAGATGATGCGCGACCTCCGGGTCTCGCGAATCTTCGAGGGCTCGTCGGAGATCATGCGGCTGTTCATCGCCCGGGAGGCGGTGGACGAGCACCTGAAGGTGGCCTCCGGCCTGATCGAGCCCAACGCGACCATGGGCACCAGGGCGAAGGCGGCGGCCGGCGCGGCCGGCTTCTACGCCCGCTGGCTGCCCAGGCTGGCCGTGGGCCGCGGCCACCTGCCGGTCACCTACGGCGAGTTCGGCTCGCTGGCCGGCCACCTGCGCTTCGCGGAGCGGTCCGCCCGGCGGCTGGCCCGCTCGATCTTCTACGGCATGTCGCGCTGGCAGGCCGGGCTGGAGAAGCGGCAGGCCTTCCTGGGCCGGATCGTCGACGTTGGGGCCGAGCTGTACGCGATCTCAGCCGTCTGCGTCCGCGCGCGGATGCTCGAGGCGGACGGGGTCCAGGACGCCGACGGGCTGGCCGACCTCTTCTGCCGCGGGTCGCGGCTGCGGGTCGAACGGCTCTTCGGCGAGCTCTGGCACAACGAGGACAGCTTCAACTACAAAGCCGCGCAGAAGGTGCTGGAGGGTCGCTACGAGTGGGCCGAGCAGGGGATCCTGGACCTGGCGGCGACCGAGCCGGCGCCCACGATCGTGAAGCCGAAGCCGGCGCCGAAGAAGCTCCGCCGGGTCAGCTAACCCCTACCGCATTCGAGGGCGAACGCGCCTCATTTCGCGTCGTCGAGGGGCGCATTCGAGGGCGAATGGACCCGTCATGCGACCAGCGCCGCGCAGGCGGCGGCCGCCTGGTTGATGTGCCCCGTGAAGTCCTCCACGTCCGGTACCACGCTGGGGTCGGCGGTGAGGCCGAAGTAGACCTGGCCGTCGTAGGAGACGATCGCCACGCCCAGGCCCATGCCCGGGTAGAGGGGCGCGAACGGCCAGACCTCCAGCAGCCGCGCGCCGCCCGTGTAGAGCGGGAACTGCGGACCCGGGATGTTGGTCACGTTGAGGTTGGCGCCCGCCTGGGGGGTCGACATCAGGCGGCCGGCCAGGACCAGGATCGAGGGCGGGGCCCAGTCGGCCAGCCCGACGATGCGGTCCGCCGCCACCGCCTGCAGGCTCCGCTTGAGGTCGCCGGTGCGGCGGTGGATGCGCTTCAGCCTCTCCTCCAGGCTCATCGCCCCGGTGGGCAGCTCGAGCACCATGCCGCTGATCTTGTTGCCGACCGCGCGGTCGTTGGGGTCGCGCACGCTGACCGGCACGAACACCCCCACGGTCTCGGGCAGCCACTCGCCCCGGGCCCGCAGCCAGCGGTGCAGGCCGTCCGCCACCACGGCCAGGACGGCGTCGTTGACGGTGCAGCCGTAGCGGTTCTTGAGAGCCTTGAAACTTTCGAGCGGCACCTTCAGGCCGCGACCGGTTCGGGACGGGCCCAGCGGCCGGTTCCAGAACATCTTCGGCCGCGGCCGCAGCGCCGAGCGGCCAAGCGAGAACATTCCCTGCCAGGGCTGGCGCCAGAGCATCATCAGGCGCTGGAAGCCTTCCCACGGGCTCTCTCGCGCGCGCCCGCCCGGCAGCGGATCCCACAGCAGCTTGCGGATCAGCCCGCGGTCGCTGGGCGCCGGCCGCGGCCGCCAGGGCTCGGGGGGCGGGGTGGCCGGCGTGCCCTCCGGGTCGGGGTCCAGGAGAAGGGTGAGGATGTCGACGCTGGACATGCCGTCCACCATCGCGTGGTGCGCCCGGTTGACCAGCACGACCCGATCGTCTCGGAGGCCGGTGATGATGGTCAGCTCCCAGAGCGGGCGCCGGATGTCAAGCGGACGGGCCATCACGCGCATCGCGGTGGCGCGCAGCTGGGCGCCGGTGCCCGGCGGCGGCAGCACCTCCCGGCGCACGTGGAAGCCGAGGTCGAAGTGCGGGTCGTCCACCCAGACCGGGTGCGCCAGGTTGAAGCTGACCCGGTGGATCTTCTGCCGGTAGCGCGGCACCAGGTGCAGGCGCGAGGCGATCGTCTCCTCGATGCCCTGCGCCCCCCGGCCTCCGGTCACCGGCGTGCCCTCGCAGACGTAGACGGTGGCGATGTCCAGCGGCGTGTCCGCGCGCTCCGCATAGAGGAACCAGGCGTCGCGCGCGGAGAGAGGCTCGTAGAAGGTGTCCGGCACCGACGACAATCATCGGCCATGAAGGCGGCCGTGATCGCCGGCGCCGGCATCGGCGGGCTGGCGGCCGGCATCGCGCTGCGCCAGGCCGGTTACGAGGTGACCGTTCTGGAGCGCTCCCCGCAGCCGGGCGAGGTGGGAGCCGGGGTCGCCATCCTGCCCAACGGGACGCGGGCCCTGGAAGCCCTGGGCGTCCCTCCCCTCCCACCGAGCGGCCTGACCAACCTGACCGTTCGAACCTGGCGCGGGGTGCGCTTGCTGGACACCCCAGTGGGCACCTTTCGCCGGCGCTACGGCTCCGAGTTCAAGGTCGTGCCGCGACCAGAACTGCACGCACTTCTGCTCCAGACCCTGGGTCCTGAGCGGGTCAGCCCGGGGACCGAGGTCACGGGATTCAGCCAGACCGCGAGCGCTGTGAGGGTAGTCCTGGGCAACGGGCGCGAGCTGGAGGCCGGCCTGCTGGTCGGCGCCGACGGGCTGCGCTCGGCCGTGCGCCGTCAGCTCCTGGACGACGGCGAGCCGCGCTACCTGGGCTGCACCGCCTGGCGCGGCACGCTCGATCTAGCCGGCAGCGGACTCGAGCCCAGCCTCGGGCTCAACTGGTGGGGGCTGGGCGGCGAGTTCGGAGCGCTGCCCATGCAGCGGGCCGTCTACTGGTTCGCGACCGCCAACGCGCCCGAGCGCCAGCCGGACCCGCGCCACCGGCGGCGCCAGGACCTGCTGGCACGCTTCGCCGGCTGGGAGGCACCCATCCCGGACCTGATCGCGAGGACCGAAGCCGACGCCATCCTGCGCAACGACATCTACGACCGCCCGCCGGCCCGGCGCTGGACGTCCGGCCGGGTGACCCTCCTGGGCGATGCCGCCCACCCGATGGCGCCCAACGCCGCCCAGGGCGCCTGCCAGGCGCTGGAGGACGCGGTGGCGCTGGGTGCTGCGCTGGGCGGGGGCGCCGAGCCGGAGGCTGGGCTGCTGGATTACGAGCGGCGGCGGCTGCCACGGGCCAATGAGTTCGTGCGGCTTGCGCACCGGACCTCGCGAGCGGTGCAGTCCGACAACCGGGTCCTGGTCGGGGCGCGCAACCTCAGCGTGAGGTTGGTGCCGCAGTGGTTGCTGGAGAGGCAGGCGGACCGGACCTTCGCTCCCTCCCCGCGTCTGGGAGGGTAGGGAGGGGACGCGCCTTTAGGCCAGGACCTCGTTGCGGGTTCGGAGGCGGTCCAGCTCCTCCCTGCGCAGCTGCTCGAACCCGCGCCGGAGCCCCACCTCGATCACGTGCGCCATCTCGTGCGCCGAGTGCAGCCGCGGGATGTACACGTACTCGGCGCCCGCGGCATAGAACTCGAGCGCCTGCTTGATGTGCTCGCTCGTGAGGATGACGGCCGCGCCAGGACAGAGGCGGCGAACATTCCGCATCAGGCGCAGGTTGCTGGTGCCGCGCAGGATGTCGTCGGTGATGGTGGACACCACCAGCTCGGCTGCCTCGATCCGCGCACGCTGCAGCGTGTCGAGGTGGGCGATGTCGCCGTAGACGCAGGTGATTCCCCGCCGGCGGAGCTCGGCGATCACCTGGGGGTTGAAGTCGATCACCAGCACCTGGTCCAGCAGCGGGTGGCGATGGCTCTGGTTGGCGTGCCGGACCTTCCGCAGCTCGAACTCCTGCAGAACCGAGCTGGCGTCGCGGAAGAAGCCCAGGAAGACCACCGGCTTCTCCTGGCGGTGGGCTTCCCCGTCCGCGCCGGCCGGTGCCGGACGCAGCCGGTCCAGGTCGGGCACCCGCAGCCGCTTGAGCAGCCAGCTGAGACGGTCGTACACGGGATGGCTGTAGCCGACCAGGTAGGTGGACGAGACCGCGGTGATGGCGAAGGTGATGATCACGATCAGCACCACCGTGTCGTCGACGTGGTGATAGGCGAGGCCTAGCGACGCGATCACGATCGAGAACTCGCTGATGTTGGCCAGGTTGATGGCCGGCAGCAGGCTGGCGCGGTGACCCAGCCCGACCGCCATCAGCAGCGGGACCACGACCACACGGCTGAGCATCACGAAGGTGGCCGCGGCCAGCGCGTAGAGAACGACGTCCAGGCTCGGTACCCTCAGCTGCATCCCCAGCGCGACGAAGAAAAGCGTTACGAAGAAGTCGCGGATGCTGGTGACCTTGGCGATCACGTCCAGGTTGTAGGGGAAGGTCGAGAGGCTGACCCCGGCGATCAGGGCGCCCATCTCCCGGGAGAGACCGACCGCGCTGGCGGCGAAAGCCAGAAAGAAGCACCAGGCCAGGGCGCTCACGAGCACCAGCTCGGGCACCTTGGCCACCGCGCGGAACAGGCGCGGCAGGATGTAGCGGCTGACGGCCAGGCTCCAGATGATCAGCGCCGCACCCTTCAGCAGGGAGGCCAGCAGGGGGACCAGGTTCGGGTTCTGGAGGTTGGGCTGCACCGCCAGCATGGCGACCGCCCACAGGTCCTGGAAGACCAGGACCCCGAGGGTGATCCGGCCCGGGAGCGTGTCCAGCTCGAACTTGTCGTAGAGGAGCTTGACCACGATCAGGGTGCTTGACATCGACATCGTGGCGGCCAGGTAGGCGAGGGCCAAGGGACCGCCTCTGTGTTCGAACCCCAGGAGGTAGAAGAAGGCGGCGCCGAGGACGATGCAGATCGGCACCTGGAGGGCCCCGGTGAGGATCACCGCGCGGCCAGCCGCCCACAGCTTCTTGAGGTCGATCTCCAGGCCGATGATGAAGAGCAGGAGGATGAGGCCGATCTCGGCCACGGTCTGGATGGACTCGCGGTTGGGCACCAGGTTGAGGAAGACCGGGCCGATCAGGACGCCGGTCAGCAGGTAGGCCAGGATCAGCGGCTGCCGGAACCGGTTACCGACCAGCGCCAGCAGAGCCGCCGCCGCCACGCAGATGCCGATGCTGGAGAGGAGGTCGCCCTGCACCGCCGCGATTGTGGCGGGTTGCTTACTGCAGAGGGAAGGGGGATTGCCACCAGGCCGGAAGGTCGTCGGCCTGGATGCGCGTGACCCACTTGACCCACCAGAATCCCCGCTCGCCGGCCGCGACCAGCCGCAGGGGCGCGCCGTGGCCGGGATCCAGCTCCTGGCCCTCTGCCCTGGTCGCCAGCAGCAGCCGGGGCAGCGCCGGCAACGAGAAGCGCCGGCCGTAGCCGGTCGCGGAGACGACGTTCACGGAAGTGGCTCGGCGGCCGATTCCCGACCCCAGCAAGCGCTCCAGCCAGACGCCCTCCCAGTCCTGCTCGGCGAACCAGCCGCCCGTGCAGTCGAGCGTCGCCGTCAGGCGGTCCCGGAAGCCGGCCAGCTCCTCGTATCGATAGGAGCGACTGCCGTCCGGGGTGGCCACCACCAGGCTGAGCCGGCCGGGATCCACAATCGGGGGCTGGTCGAACATCCACTGCGTGGCCGGCGTGGCTGCGGGCTCGTGGGAGCCGAGCTCGTAAGAGCCGGTCTGGCGGCGAGCCGCGCCCGGCAGGCGGCCGGCCCGCAGGCCGAGCTCGCTCGCGCCATAGGCCAAGCCCGCCGCCAGGGCCAGCGTGCCCGCGCGCAGCAGGCCGCGCCGGCTGAGGTCGGTGCGCCGCGGCGCCTGGGGCCGGGCCAGGACGTGCCAGACGACGAAGGGGATGGCGGCCAAGGCGGTGCCGACGTGGACCTCCATCGCGGTCAGGTCGGCGAAGTACAGGTAGGGCAGCCCCACGCTGTGGAGGAATCCGAAGAGGAGGCTCAGGACGAGCAGCGCAGCCAGGACCAGGCTCGCCCAGCCCAGGGGGCGGCGCCGCCGCAGGCCGCGCCGGGCGATCACCGACTTCCAGGGGACGAGCAGAAGGATCCCGATGCCGGCGGCCGCGTGGAGGGCGAGGACGGCTCGCGCCCTCGAGTCGAAGAGCTGGAATGCCAGCCAGCCCGTGAGGAAAGCGGTGACGAGCAGCGCCAGCAGCGCCAGGTTGGTGCCCCGCCGGCCCATCGCGCGGACTAGAGTACGCGCGTCGCGGACCGCCCCACCGCCAAGCCCAGCGCGCGGTAGGCTTCACCCCATGGCCGGGGGCAGCGCGCAGGCCGCCTACGACGAGATCGCGGCGCAGATCACCGACGGTCATCGCGTGGTGGCGGCCAAGATGTTCGGGATGCCGACCCTGAAGGTCGGCGGCAAGGCCTTCGCGGGCCTCTTTCGGGACTCGATGACCTTCAAGCTGGCGCCGGCCGACCTGGAGGCGGCGCGCAGGCTCCCCGGGGCCGGAATCTTCGACCCCGCCGGCATGGGGCGCCCAATGAGGGAGTGGGTCAGGATCGGGCTCCAGGACCGGACGCACTGGCGGAGCCTGGCCGAGAAGGCGCTGAAGCACGTCGGAGCCACCGCCCCCCGCTGAGCAGCCGGCGCGCTGGAGCGTGGCCGGCAAGCGAGTCCTGATCACCGGCGCCACCAACGGCATCGGGCTGGCGGCGGCCAGGGAGCTGCTGCGGCGAGGCGCGCAGGTTGCGATCGTCGCCCGCAACCAGGCCCGGGCGGCGCACGCGCTCGCGCAGCTCGACGCCGGGGCCAGGGTCGACGTCCTGCTCGCCGACCTGGCCTCGCAGGCGGCGGTCCGCCGCCTGGCCGCCGAGGCGCGCGACCGCTATCCGCGCCTGGACGTGCTGGTCAACAACGCCGGTGCCATGAACGCGCGCCGCGAGATGACGGCCGACGGCATCGAGCGAACCTGGGCCGTCAACCACCTGGCGCCGTTCGTGCTCACGAACCTGCTCCTCGACCGGCTGCGGGAAAGCGCCCCGGCCCGCGTCATCACCACCTCGTCGGCCGCGCACCTGGGAGCGCGGATCCCCTTCGACGACCTGGACGGCGAGGGTGGCTACGGTCCGATCGGGCTGGGGCGCTACGGCGAGACCAAGCTGGCGAACATCCTCTTCACGATCGAGCTGGCGCGCCGGCTCGAGGGCAGCCGGGTGACGGCCAACTGCTTCCATCCGGGCTTCGTGGCCAGCGGCTTCAACCAAAACAACGGCACGCTGCTGGCCGTTGCCATGGCGCTGGTGAGGCCGTTCAGCCGCACCCCTGAGCAGGGCGCCGACACCCTGGTCTGGCTGGCCGACTCGGAGGCGGCCGGCCGGGAGACCGGCGGCTACTACCAGAACCGCCGGCGGATCACGCCCTCGGCGGCAGCTCAGGACCGGGAGGCCGCCGCGCGGCTCTGGCGGCTGAGCGAGGAGCAGACCGGCCGGCCGCCTCACCCGTAAGGATGATTCTCCTCACCCGTTCCGGCCATTTTCATAACTTGACGCTTCACTCAACATGGACATGAGTCGAGCGCTGACATGGAATCTGAGAGAGCCGCTGAAGACATGGGCGTGCTGCCGGCCCTCCGGGTGGGCGTGATCGCGGGCACCGCCCTGGCCCTGCTGCTCTCCCCGGCGCTCGCCTTCGCCAGCCCCTGGTTCCCGCTCGACGGCCTCGCTTCAGCACTCAGGTCCGCGGCGACGGTCACCCAGCACCTGCAGCAGGTCCTGGTGGCTGTCTTCGTCGCGGCCGGCCTGATCGGCCGCCTGGCGCGCTGACCCGGCGCCGGCCCTGGCGTCGGACTTCGTCTAGTAACGGGGGCTCATTGACTTGACGCCCTGCTAGGATGTGGCCGCGGGGCGGGGGATTGGGGCCTTCACAGTGGCTCACAGGTTCAGGCGAGGCCGGGGCTCCACGGAGACTGCGCTGGGACATGCGCTCGACGACCTCTTGAGCCCGAAGCCCGGTCGGCTGGACCCTTACGAGAACCTCCCCACCGGCGTCCTCGTGCTGGCGCCGGACGGCGTGGTCGGCTACGCCAATCCGAGGGCGGCCGTGCTCCTGGGCATGGAGCCGGCGCAGATCGTCGGCCGTGCCATACAGTCGGCCCCGTTCCGGCTGACCTGGGAGGACACCACCGAGATTGAAGGGCCCGAGCTGCCCGTCCTCGCGGCCGCCAGGAGCGGGGAGGCGATCCAGGACCTGACCGTCGGCGTCCGGCGCGCCGACGGGTCCCAGCGCTGGGTTCGCCTCGACGTCCTCCCGGTGGCCGCCGCCGGCGAGGCCGTGCGCCAGGTCGTGGTCTCGATGATCGACATCACCGCTCGCCGTGAGGCCGAGCTCGCCCTGCGCGACGAGGCTCGGCTGGCGGCGGCCAGGAGCGAGCTGCTGGCGGGTGTCGCCGAGGCGCGCTTCGACGTGGACCGGCTGGCCGCGGCCGTGGCCGGCACCCTGGCCCGCCTCACCGGCCAGGGCTGCCTGGTCACCCTCCTGGACGGGGACGCCGGCACGCTCAGGGCGGCCGCCTTCGAGCACGGCGATCCGATGCTGGCCTCGGTCTTCCGCAGCCAGCGCCCCGCCCTGCAGATGAGGATAGGCCAGAGCTGGTCGGGCCGGGTCGCGGAGACAGGGCAGCCGCTGGTGCTGCGGAACGTGCCCCAGGCCGAGGCCTTTTCGGGCGTCGCCGGCAGCACGTCCCGTCAGGTCGTCGAGCAGGCCACCCTCAAGGTGCTGGGCGACCAGGTGGCCGAGCTGGACGTGGTGGTGGTGCCCATCCGGGGCCATGGCCGGACGCTGGGCACGCTCGGCGTCTACACGCCGGCCGGCCACCAGCGCAGCCTGGTCGACCGGCTGGCCTGGCTGCAGGGCGTGGCCGACCACGCCGGCCTGGCGATCGCCGGCGCGCACCTCTACCAGGAGGCGATGCGGCGGCTGGAGCGGCTCCGCGCCGATCGCAGCGTTGACCTGGCCCTGATCTCCAGCCTCGACCTCGGCCTGATCCTGTCGGTGATCCTGTCGCAGGCGACGACCCAGCTCGGGGTGGACGCCGCCGCCGTGCTCCTGCTGAACGACCGCGGCGAGCTCCATCACGCCGCCGACCGCGGCTTCCGGGGCACCGCGATCCGGAACACCACGCTGGCCGTCGGAGAGGGATATGCCGGGCAGGCGGCCGCCGGCCAGAAGACGGTCCATGTCGCCGACGTCCGGAACCAGGACGTCCTCTCGCGCCGGCGGCTGGCGGTTGAAGAAGGCGTGGTCACCTACTTCGGGGTGCCGCTGGTCGCCCGCGGCCAGCTGAAGGGCGTTCTCGAGGTCTTCAGCCGGACCCGGCTGGACCCCGACCCGGAATGGCTCGACTTCCTGGAGTCACTGGCCGCGAGGGCGGCCCTTGCGATCGACAACTCGGTCATGTTCGAGCAGCTGCAGCGCGTGCGCAGAGAGATCGCCAGGCCGGCGGAGACCGCCGTTCAGCCGAAGCTGACGCCGTCGCAGCTGACCGTCCTGCGGCTGCTGGCCCAGGGCTACTCCAATCAGGACATCGCGGCCCGAGCCCACCTGAGCGAGAACACGGTCAAGTCACACCTGCGCGAGATCTTCCAGAGGCTGGACGCCGGCAATCGCCTGGAGGCGGTGATCAAAGCGGTCCGGCTGGGCGTCTTAGAGTCAGGTGAGTCCTGAGGTGTTGGAGTTCACCCGGCCGCTGACATGACTTCACCCATTCGGGTAGTCTCAAGGGTTACTCCGCGGCGATAACGTGGGCGACCTCAGGACCCGGTAGCCAAGGAGGAGGTTGGGGAGCCATGGGCCGGCCTGCCGTTCTGGCCGTTGACGACCGACCGCTGAACCTGACCCTGCTCGAGGCGTACCTGCGCGAGGTCGACTGCGACGTCCTGGTCGCCTCCGACGGCGAGGACGCCCTCCGCCAGCTGGCTGATCGTTCGCCCGACCTGGTCCTGCTCGACATCACCATGCCCGGGCTGAACGGTTTCGAGGTCTGCCGCCGCATCAAGGCCGACCCGGCCACCCGCCTGCTGCCGGTGGTCATGCTCACCGCTCTGCATCAGACCGAGGACCGGGTGCAGGCCCTGGAAGCCGGGGCCGACGACTTCATGACCAAGCCGGTGGAGAAGGTGGAGCTGATCGCCAGGGTCAAGTCGGCCCTCCGCCTCAAGGCGCTCTACGACACCCTGGACAGCACCGAGCGGGTCATCTTCTCGCTGGCGGCGGCGGTCGAGGCCAAGGACGCCTACACCGAGGCGCACACAGAGCGGGTGGCAGCCACCTCGCGCCAGCTGGGCGAACGGCTGGGGCTGGAGCAACCCGACCTGGACGCGCTCTACCGGGGCGGGATGATCCATGACATCGGCAAGATCGGGATCCCTGACTCGATCCTGCTCAAGCCGGGCCCGCTGACCGCGGTCGAACATCAGAGGATGCGTGAGCATCCGGTGATCGGGGAGCGGATCGCGCGGCCCCTGAAGTCGGCGGTCAACCTGCTGCCGATCATCCGCCACCACCACGAGAGCTTCGACGGCAGCGGTTACCCGGACGGGCTCGCCGGCCACCAGATCCCCCTCCTGGCCCGGATCGTGTCCGTGTCCGACGCCTACGACGCCATGGTCAGCGACCGGCCCTACCGGCCGGGCCGCTCGGCCCGGGAGGCCGTGCGCATCCTCGCCCG
>DATGVT010000459.1:0-20098 GCA_035300005.1 Candidatus Acidiferrales bacterium | reverse complement strand
TCGGCCAGGGCGCCGGCTCCGGCCGGCAGCTCGACGCCGGCGTGCTCGCCCGCCGCCAGCGCCGCCAGCGCGTTGCGGGCCTGGTGGCGACCGGCAAGGCGGAGCCGGACCTCGACCCCGCGGACGCTGAAGGCGCAGCCGCCTTCCGGCAGCGACCGGTAGCCCTCGCCGCGCAGGTCGCCGCGTTCGAGGCCGAAGCTGGTCACCGGCGCCCTGGACAGCCCGCTCAGGAGGCGAAAGAACTCGCCTTCGGCGTTGAGCACGGCACGGCCATCGGCCGGCAGCCGCTCGACCAGCTCACCCTTGGCCCTGGCCAGCGCCCGCCGGCTCTTGAAGAACTCCAGGTGCACGCTGCCGACGGTGGTGACGATCCCGACCTCCGGACGCGCCAGCTCGGCCAGGCGGGCGATCTCGCCCGGACCCTGCAGGGCCATCTCCAGTACCAGCGCCGTGTGGCCGGGTTCCAGGGCCAGGAGGGTCAGCGGGACCCCGGTCTCGGTGTTCAGGTTGCCCTCGGTCTTCAGGACGCGGTGGCGGAGGCCGAGGACAGCGGCCATCATCTCCTTGGTCGTGGTCTTGCCGTTGCTGCCGGTGACGCCGACCACCAGCGGCTGGGTGCGCCGCAGCGCGAAGCCCGCGAGGTCGTAGAGAGCGCGCCAGCTGTCCCCCACCACCACCTCGGCGACGCCACCCGGAACCTGCGCGTCCTCGCAGACCACGACGCCGGCGGCGCCCCGCTGGGCGGCGTCGCCGATGAAGGCGTGGCCGTCGGTCTGCGCTCCCTTAAGCGCGAAGAACAGGCCCCCGGGGCGCACCTGCCGGGAGTCGGTGTGAAAGGACAGGAAGCTGTCGGCGAGCTCGGTGCCGCCTCTGACTCCCCCACCGGTCGCCTCGAGGACCTCCGCGAGGCTCAAGCGCATTTCTCTAACTAGTTAAGCGGGGCGGAGCGCGCCGGTGTTACGCGGAGAGATTCGGTGTCCAGGCGAGGCGAGCCGCAGGAAGGGGTGGCGCAAGGAGGAGCGCATCTCAAAGATGCGTGACGACGCGGCGCAGGGCCCCCTGACACCCGGATCGTCCGCGTGGGCGCCGAAGGTCCGGCGGGGCATCGGCGTGCTTCGCCTCATCTGGGGTCGGGGGTTATGCGCCACTGCAGGACCATGGCCTCCGCCAGCCGCTTCCAGACCGGCGCCGCCACGTAGTAGCCGTCGTTGTGCATCCAGTAGTCGTTGTGCGGCTTGCGGATGACGACCAGCATCGTGAAGCGCGGGTTGTCGGAAGGAAGAAAGCCCACATAGGAGGCCCAGACGTCGTCCGTGTAGCGGCCGTTGACCGGGATCTGGGCAGTGCCAGTCTTGCCTGTCTGGTCCAGCTCGAAGCCCTTGACGCGGGCCGTCCAGCCGGAGCCGTGCTGGACCACCGACTCCATCATCTGCGTCATCTGGCGCGCTGAGGTGGCGGAGACGGCCTGGCGCTGGGCGGCGGTGGCCAGCGGGGTGGGAGCCCCCCCGGCCCGCTCGACGACGTGGGGCTGCGCATAGCGGCCGCCGTTGGCGACCACGTTGATGGCCGCCAGCATCTGAACCGCGTTGACGCCGATGCCCTGTCCGAAGGCGGCGGTCGCGTACTGCGCGGCGCCCATCTTGCTCGCCTCCAGCGGCATCGAGGCCTCGGCCGCCACGTCGACGCCGGAGGGGCCGGTCAGGCCGAAGGCCTGGAGGTAGTGGTAGAAGGCCGGCTCGCCCTCCGCCTGCATGGCCTTGATCGCGCCCACGTTGAGCGAGTGCTCGAGCACGTACGTGTAGGTGATGCTGCCGTGGTTGCGCCGGTCCCAGTCGCTGATCCGGTAGCCGCCGACCACCGCGTAGCCGGGGTCGTTGATGACGGTGCCCGGCGTGATGGCCCCGCTGTCGATGGCGCCGGCCAGGGTCACCACCTTCATGACCGAGCCGGGCTCGAACAGGTAAGACACCGCGGGGTCGCTGAAGAGGTTGGGGTCGGTCCGGGGGAAGGCGTTGGCGTCGTAGCTCGGGTAGTCGGCCCAGGCCAGGATGCCACCGGTGTGGGGATCCATGATCAGCACGGTGCCGCTCTCCGCCTTGGCGGCCTTGACGCCGTCGGCGATCGCCTGCTCGGCCAGGTACTGGATGCCGGAATCCAGCGTCAGGACCAGGCTCTGCCCGTTGACCGGGTCCACGCGGGTGCGGGTGCCGAGCACGATCTCGCGGTTGGCCAGGTCGCGGTAGGTCGTCATGTATCCCGGCTTGCCCGCCAGCCGCGCGTTGTAGAACTCCTCCACCCCGCGCTGGCCGGCCCCGTCGTAGTTGACGAAGCCGATCAGGTTGGCGGCCAGGGTGGTGCCCGGGATGCCTCCGGGCAGATAGGAGCGCTGCTCCTCGGCCTGCAGGCCGACGCCCGGCAGCTTCAGCGCCCGGAGCTGCTCCGCCTTGGCCAGGGTCTGGCGGCGGGCGACGTAGCCGAACTTGCGGTCCGACTGGAGCAGCGCCATCACGTCGCCGGGCGGCACGCCCAGCACCGAGCCCAGGCTGACCGCCACCCTCTCGCGGGCTTCGACCGGCACCTGGTCCGGCGACAGGAAGACCGAGTACACGGTGGTGTTCACCGCCAGCGGGCGCAGATTGCGGTCGAGGATCACCCCGCGCGAGGCCGGGAGCCCGACCTGCTTGCTGTACTGCTCCTCGGCTGCGTTCTGGAGCTGGCGATGCTGGACGACCTGCCAGTAGGCCAGCCGGGCCTCGATCACGCCCGCCATGAGGAGCGCCAGGGCGAGCAGCCACACCAGCCGCAGGCGGCTGAGGTCCTGCCGCGGGCGCGGGCTCCCGTAGGCGGGCACCCCGACCGCCATCAGCGGCCGGCCGCCAGGGCGTCGCGGGCGCCCAGCCCGCCGAGCAAGCTCGCCACCGCCCGCTGCCAGAGCGGCGTGGCGTCCTCGGCCACGGCGTCGTGGGCGTCCAGGTTCACGGCGACCGGCTGGAACGGCACGATCTGGACCGGGGTCGAGCGCACCAGCCCGGCCTGGAGGGCCTCCTGCTGGAGGCGGGCCGGGGAGCCAAGGGCGGCCTCCTGGTAGCGCAGCTGCTCCTGCTGGGCGAGCAGGTCGGCCTGCTGGGAGCGCAAGCGGGTGATGTCGTAGGAGGCCTGGGTGGCCTGCGCGGCGAGCATCAGATAGCAGACGAGGCAGACCAGGACCACGGCCGCGCCCAGGTAGACGCGTCCGAGCGCGGACAGGCGCAGGCGCGCGGCGACCGCCTCACCCGCGGCCTGGGCCAGGCCAGGACGCGAGCGCCGGCGCCGGATGCCTGGTTGGGGCCCGGCGCCGAGACGGCGCTGGGTCAGGGTCTGGGTCGTTACCAAGTCGTCTGCCTCATCTGTGCTGGTTCTGGTGCCTGGGACCCGCGTGATGGGCGCGGGCCCCAGGGCTTTCAGGGAAGGAGGATCAGAGCTTCTCCGCCGCCCGCAGCCGGGCGGAGCGGGCCCGGGGGTTCGACTGCACCTCCGCGTCCGCCGGCCGGATCGGCCGCCGGGTCAGGATGCGGAGGGAGGCCCGGTGAGCGCAGGTGCAGACTGGCTGATGGGGGGGACAGACACAGTCCTTTGACTCGACGTTGAAGAAGTCCTTGACTGAGCGGTCTTCCAGGGAATGGAAGCAGATCGTCGCCATGCGCCCACCGGGGTTGAGTATCGAAATCGCTGCTCTCAAGCCTCGCTTCAGGCTCTCCAGCTCGTCGTTGACGGCGATCCGGAGGGCCTGGAAGGTGCGGGTAGCGGGGTGGATGTCGCGCGGCCAGGCCGCGCGCGGGACCGCCGCCTCGACGGCGGCGCTGAGCTCTCGGGTCGTGCGCAGCGGCCGGCGCCGGAGGATGAACTGGGCGATCCGGCGCGCCCACCTCTCCTCTCCGTAGTCGCGGATCAGCTCGGCCAGCTCCCGCTCGGGCAGCTGGTTGACCAGCTGCGCGGCGGTTTGCTGTTCGCCGGGGTCGAGCCTCATGTCGAGAGGGCCTTCACGCTGGAAGCTGAAGCCTCGGCGGGGGTCTTCCAGCTGGTCGCTGGAGACGCCGAGGTCGAAGAGGACGGCGTCCGCCGGCTCGAAGCCGGCCTCGGCGGAGATCCGCTCGAGGTCCGCGAAGTTGCCGTGGGCCGTCTCGAAGGCGGTGCCGAACTCGACCAGCGCCGCTTGGGCGCCGGCCAGCGCGTGAGGGTCGCGGTCCAGCCCGAGCAGCCGGCCGCCGGGCCGGATGCGCTCGAGCAGGGCACGCGCGTGGCCACCCCCGCCCAGGGTGCAGTCGACGACGACCGCCCCCGGTCGGGGCTGGAGCAGCTCTATGACCTCTTGTGAAAGTGCTGGTCTATGGGCGCTGATGGCCCGAAATTACCCTGTCAGCGAACTCGGTGAAACGATCCCGCGCGTCTCCGAAGTAGCTGTCCCAGCGCGCCTCCGCCCAGATCTCGACCCGGGCTCCGCTGCCGATCACGACCGCGGTCGAGCGGGGTTCGATCTCCGCCAGCCGGCGCTGCTCCGCGCTGAGCACCACCCGGCCCTGGCCGTCGAACTCCGCCGGCTGGGACATCGAATAGAGAGTGCGCGAGAGGGCGCGCTGCTCCTGCGTCTGCAGCGGGCTCTCCAGTTGGCGCCCCAAGGCCGCCCACTGGTCGGGCGGGTAGATGGTCAAGGTGCCGTCCTGGCCGATCGAGATGTAGCTGCCCTCGGGCAGCTGCTTGCGGAAGCCGGCCGGGATGGCCAGCCTGCCCTTCTCGTCCACGCGGACCCGGTGGGTGCCGGTGAACACTCATGCGGCCTTCGCGGGCTGGGGGAGAAGCGGCCTGGATGAGTGCTGCTGCGTGCCGTACTTCGACGTGGGCTGGGACGGATGCTGCGACGCTGCTGTGTTCACCACTTCTCCCCACAATTCACCGCGAATCGCCACGACGGTACACAGGGCAGGCCCCAGTGTCAACACCTTTCACCACAAGATGTAGGGCCGGTTCTTCGGCCCTGGGAAGCGGCTAGACCACAGGTTGTGGGGCCGACCCCAGGTACCCCTAGCTGTGGGGTCGGCGGCCTCAGCCTGCGAACATCAGTTTGTGTCTGCCTACCCTGAGCGCTTCAGCAAACCCAGGCGCTTGGCCCGCCGCTCGGCCAGCGCGAAGACCTGCAGGCCGAGCGGGATCAGCAGCGCGCCCATCAGGAGGAGGAGGCCGATCGTCGGCAGCAGGTCGTGCAGGTGGAGGCCACCCAGCAGCGCGCCCCGGATGCCCGCCAGCGTGTATGTCAGGGGCGAGACCTGGCCGGCCAGCTGGAGCGGGACCGGGAGCACCGAGAGCGGGTAGTAGACCCCGGAGACGAGGAGCAGGAAGCCCTGCGCGGCCACCGTCATCTGCTCCCCTTTCTCGGGCGAGATCAGGGGCAGGACCGAGGTCAGGATGCCGAGCCCGACCAGCGGCACCGTGGCGGCCGCCAGCACCGCGGCCGCGGCCAGCAGGTCACCCTCCCGGAGGTCGAGCTGGAACGCCAAGATCGCAACCACCAGGACCGCGGCCGAGCGCAAGAGGCCGTAGAGAATGGCGAAGACGCAGATGCCGATCAGGTGGCTCGCCCGCCGGACCGGCGCCATGAACGTGTACTCGATGGTGCCCTCCCAGCGCTCCCAGGAGATGGCCAGCGAGACCTCGACGAAGACCATCGACAGGTAGCCCCAGAGCAGCGAGCCGACCAGCAGGTAGATCTGGGCCGAGTGGAGGTCGGCGTGGCTGAGCCCGAGTCCCAAAGATCCCAGCCCGGAGGCGAGGTAGCCGATGCTGACCACGCTGACCAGGCTGTAGAAGAACCAGACCAGCTCCCAGGTCCAGTAGCGCCGGACCAGATTCCGCTGCCGCTCGGCGAAGCCGACGACAGCGTTCAGCTCGCTGCGCCAGCCGATCAAGCCGGCACCTCCTCCTCTTCCTTCTCCGCCTCATAGACCTTGCCCGTCAGGCGCAGGAAGACCTCTTCCAGGCTGATGTCCCCTTCGCGGCGGCGCAGCTCGGCCGGGCTGGCATCGGCCAGCACCCGGCCCTCGTCCAGCATCAGCACGCGGTCGCAGAGCGTCTCCGCCTCGGCCAGGTCGTGCGTGCAGAGCAGGACGGTGACCGTGCGCTCGCCGCGCAGCCGGCCGACCATCTCCTGCACCTCGCGCTTCGAGCGCGGGTCGAGCCCGGTCGTCGGCTCGTCCATCAGCAGCAGAGACGGCGAGGTCAGGAAGCTGCGGGCGATGGCGACTTTCTGCTGCTGGCCGCGGGAGAGCTGCTTCAGCGGCCGGTCGAGGGTGTCCAGGGGCAGGCCCAGGCGGCTGAGGATCGCCTCCACGCGGGCGCGGGTGCCGGGTCCGCCGCCACCGTACAGCCGGGCCGCGTACTGCATGTTCTCCCAGGGGCTCAGCTCCTTGAAGAAAGCCGCCTCCACGGACACTCGGTTCAGATGCCGCCTGACCAGGTGGGGCTCGCGCACCACGTCGTGGCCGAAGACGGCGGCGCTGCCGGTGTCAGGCAGCAAGAGGGTGCCCAGGATCCGGACCAGGGTCGACTTGCCGCTCCCGTTGGGCCCGATCACCCCGGTCACGCTGCCGATCTCGACCTCCAGGTCGAGCGGGTGGAGCGCCTGCTTCCAGCCGGCGCGCGGGCGCCACCAGGGCGTGCCCGATTCCCGCCCGCTGCGGCGGAACCGCTTGCTGACCCCCCTCAGACTGATCGCCGGCGCATCCATCTCGCTCACTCCTCGCGCAAAACAAAAGGACCGTGTGGGAAACCACACAGTCCCTGGTGTCTTCGAGTCTGGAAGCGGCTAGCGGTGAATCAATGTGTGGTCTCGAGCAGGCAGGCTCCGCCCTCGACGAAGCCCGTCACCGTAGTGGAGATCCACACGCGATCACTATAGCGCCGGCGCGGCGCTACTCTACGCCCGCCGACGGCGAACAGACCCCTTTACGGAAGAGGTGAGTGATGTCCCCGAGTCCAAGCTACGTCGAGCAGAACACCAGCCAGCGGGAGCGCCTCCGCGCCCTGGTCGCGCGGTTGAGTGACGAGGAGCTGCGCGGCGCGGTCAACGAGTACTGGACGGTGGCAGGTGTGCTGGGGCACATCGCCTTTTGGGACGCCCGCGCCCTGGCACTGGCCGACCGGCTCGAACGCGGTTTGCCGTTCACGCCGTCCGACGCCGAGCCGGAGAATGTGGACTGGATCAACGACGCCAGCCGTCCTCTGATCCACGCCATCGCTCCGCGCGAAGCCGCCCAGCTCGCCCTGCGGCTGGCTGAGGAAACCGACCGCCGCGTCGCCGCCCTGGCGCCGGCCCTGATCGCCACCAACGACCCCAACAGCCCGCTCAATCCTCTGCGCGCCAGCCACCGCGCCGAGCATCTGGACGAGATCGAAGCGGCGCTGGGCGCCCAGGGACGATCGCCGGGGTCAGGCTGACCTCGCAGACGGACGGGTACGCACCCTGGCCTGGCGGAGGGACTCCGAAGCGGCGACTTCTGGGCGCAGTCGTCGTCCACCGCGGCGGGCTCTACGGGGTCGCGCGCCCGGTGACAATCAGCGAGGAGCTCGTGAAGATCCGAGGCGTTACTAGATCAGCGAGATCCCTGAGGCTCTCCGCTATCTGTCGGAGGGGCACGCGAGAGGAAAGCTCGCGATCAAGATCAGCGCCTGAAGATCTGGCAGGCGGCCGGATCGCGTAGGGGCCGGCTACAGCCGGCCCGCGTCAATTCGTCGCCGGCTCGCGGGCGGGACAAGTCCCGCCACTACACCTGCCAGATCACGTGCCGGCTGGTCGCCGTCGCTGCGCATTCGGAAAAATGGAGGTGGGCCGAGGGCGGACTGTAAGCCGGGTTCTGTAGGCCTTGCGGCCCGGTGACCATCTGTCTAGGACGCCGGTCACCCGGCGCCTCCAGCGACCATCACCCGAGGGCTCGGCGAGCAACCTCGCAGCCCTCCTATTCGGTCTTGCTCCGGGCGGGGTTTGCCTGGCCGACCGGTCACCCGGCCGCCGGTGGGCTCTTACCCCACCTTTTCACCCTTGCCTGCCGCGAGATCTCCGGAGACATCCCGTGACATCGGCGGTGTGATTTCTGTGGCACTTTCCTTCGGGTCACCCCGACTGGGCGTTACCCAGCGCCCTGCTCTTCGGAGCCCGGACTTTCCTCCTAACCGCGTCATTCGGTTCGGCGGTCACCCGTCCGCCTCGGCCCACAGAGCATCTTACCCGCGGTGCAGCGCCTTGACCCACTTGACGGCGGCGCGAGGCGATACTATCCGCTGACCGTCCTCGGCGACTGGAGTGGGCAAGCTGCGGGGTCCGTTGCCTGGCTGAGTAGGAGGGGGAGGGTGTACTTTCGCGGCGCGTCGCGGCCTCTTCGGAGCCTTGTCCTGGCGCTCGCCCTGGCGCTTTCCCTGCCGCTGTTCGGTGCCGGCCCAGCCGCAGCCGGCGTCGACCTCCTGATCCTGAGCACCACCCTCTTCAACGGCGCCAGCAGCCCCGAGGTGCAAACTGCCCAGGCCCTGGGCCTGACCTATGAGATCGCTGACCCGTCCACCTGGGCGGCCAAGACCACCGCCGGCTTTGCCAGCTACCGCGCCATCGTCCTGGGCGATCCCAACTGCAGGGTCGGCGACTCATCGATTGCTCCCGCGGCGGCGAACGCTCTGACCTGGGGAGCCGCCGTGACCGGCAACGTGGTCATCCTGGGCACCGATCCCACCTTCCATACGCTGCGGGGCAATCCCGGCGCTGCGATGCTCATCCGACAGGGCCTTTCCTTCGCGGTCGGCGCCGCCGGCCGCACAGGCGCATACGTTGCGCTCAGCTGTTACTACGCCTCAGCGCCCTTCAACTCTCCCGTGCCCGCGCTGGATGGCTTCGGCCCAGGCCTGTTCAGCGTTCAAGGCCAGGGCGGCTGTCCCAACGCCGCGCACGTCGTGAACGGGCAGGTCTTCCCGGGGATCAGCGATGACGAGCTCAAGAACTGGAGCTGCTCAACCCATGAGGGCTTCGACTTCTTCCCATCCGCCTGGACTCCGGTCGCGATCAACACCGACATACCGTCCAGCTACACGGCTGCCGACGGGACCAGCGGAGCACCGTACCTGATAGCGCGGGTGATGACCCCACTGGGCAGGTATGTGGCGATCGGTGACTCGTTTTCTTCCGGCGAGGGCGTGCCACGGTTCATACCCCCCAGCGACAGTGACGGCTGCCACCGCTCTGCCCAGGCCTACGGGCCAAAGGTCGCCGTCGCTCGGTTCGGCTCCGATCAATCCGGCTTTGTCGCCTGCAGCGGGGCCGTGATCAAGAACGTCTTCTTCGGCCAGTCCGGCGAGCCGGCGCAGGTCTCAGCGCTTGCTTCCGACGTCTATCTGGTGACCCTTTCCCAGGGTGGAGATGACATCGGCTTTCCTGACGTCGCGAGGCTGTGCGTCATCCTCGGGGTCGGCTGCGAGTGGTTCAAGGACAAGAGCACCCATCAGGCCATAGATCGAATCGGCGTGGCTGGATTCGACCCACCCATCAGCGATGCCGACAGCGGTCTGCCGGCGGACTCCGGCCGCTTCACCCTGGACCGGCTCTACGCTGGGATTCGGGCCCGCGCACCACACGCCCGCATCATCGTCGTCGGCTACCCGCGCTTGCTGCCCGCAGACCCTCCTCCAGTGTGCAACTTCCTCTTCAGGGATGAGGCGCTGTGGGCGAACAGCATCGAGCAGTACCTGGATGCCACTATCCAGAAGAGCGCGGCACGCAGCGGGGCCGAGTACATCGCCGGCTCCTATGACGCCTTCACGGGGCACGAGCTGTGCACGGCGTCACCCTGGGTCAACGACCTCCACCTGACCGACAACCAGAACTTCTCCTTTCATCCGAACGCGGGCGGCCAGCAGCGGTTCACGGACGAGGTGCTGAAGCAGTTCAGCGACGCCACCTCCTACCTGATCGCGCCGAACAGCACGGTCTCCACGTCGGTCTTCGTCGCTTCCGGGCTTGACCAGGTCTCCTTCTCCAGCAGCTGGCCTGGAAGCGACGTCGTCATGAGCCTGACCTCGCCCTCGGGCCGCACGATCACACGCGCCACCGCAGCCGCTGACGTCCAGCACCTGCAAGGCCAGACCTATGAGGTCTTCACCGTTCTCAACCCCGAAGTGGGCGGCTGGACGGTCCGGCTCTTCGGCGCTGACCTTCCCCCGGGCGGGGAGGCGGTTCGCTTCTCGAGCATCCAGCTGCCGCACTTCCACCGTCCGCCCGACGGCGACTTCACGATCAACCCGAGCGCGGCAGACGTCGGAGCCGCGGTCGCCTTCGACGCCAGCGCCTCCGCGGCAAGAGAAGGAAGCCTGGTCAGCTACGCCTGGGACTTCGGAGACGGCAGCACGGGATCCGGCGTGACCCCTGCGCACGCCTACGCCAGGTCGGGTCGCTATCAGGTCCATCTGACGGTCACGGACGACGGCGGATCCCAGGGATTCGCGGGCGGCTACGTCAGCGTGCGCGAGCCCACCCGGCTGGCCTACCAGGGGCCAACCCAGGGCGACTTCCACGATCCCAGCCACGTCCAGGCCCAGCTCACGAGCGCGCTGACCGGTAATCCCGCCGCTGGCGTTGTGGTCAACTTCACCCTCAGCACCGGACCTTCTGCCCAGACCTGCTCAGGCACGACCGACAGCTCCGGCGTCGCGGTTTGCACCCTCACGCCCGCCCTTGCGGCCGGCAGCTACACCCTGAATATCAGCTCCGCCCAGACAGACAAGTACTCGTCTTCCAGTCTGGCGGCCGGCTTCGCCGTAACCGCCGAGGAGACGAGCCTTGCCTACACGGGGCCGATGCTGCTGGCGGCGAACCAGCCGCAGACCTTTTCCGCAGCCCTCCGCGAGGACGGCTCGGCTCCCGTCGCCGGCCGCACCCTGACCTTCAATCTCGGCAGCGGGGCACTGGCGCAGAGCTGCAGCGCCCAGACTGACGTCACCGGTGCCGCTTCATGCTCGCTGACCGTGGCTCAGCCGCTCGGCCGGACCCCGTTGCAGGTGACCTTCGGGGGCGACACCAACTACCAACCCGCCAGAGTGCCGATCTCAGCCGTGACTTACGCCTACCTGGCGCAGGGATCCTTCGTGCTCGGCGATCAGGGCGTGGGCTTCTCGGCGGGCGCCCAGGTCACTTTCTGGGACGCCGCCTGGGCAGGCAAGAACGTGCTCAGCGCGGGCGCCGCCCCCGATGAGTTCAAGGGCTTCGAGGGTTCGGCGCTGCCCAGGTGCGGAGCAACTTGGACCGCGAGTCCCGGCGCCAGCGGGCCTCCGCCAGATACAGTGCCTTCGTACCTGGCGGTGGCGGTCAGCTCCCGAGTGACCAAATCGGGCGCCGCTCTGATCGGGGATGTGGTCCACGTGGTCGTCGTCAAGGTAGACGCCGGTTACGGTCCCGGCGCCGGGCAGTCCGGAACCGGAGTTGTGGTGGGGGTGCTCTGCTAGGCCGCCGCCCGGGCCATGACCTCGAGTGGGCCCCACGAGCATGAGCCGGACGACGGCTGCTATGGCCGCCGGCGGCGTCATCCTGCTCCTGGTCGTCGGTTCGGCGGTGGCGTGGTACGCGGGCGCCGGATACGTTGTCCTGATGCTGCTGCCCAACTCCTGCGATCCCAATAACGGGAGGCTCCACGCCCTGGAGCGGGATCCAGTCGCACAGATCCAGGTCAGTGGAGCCACCGTGACCAGGCGCTTCGGCTTCCCGGCCACTTCCGTGCTCAGCAATCGCTGCTCCTCCGCCACCTATGAGATCGACCTCTCCACCGGGGACCCGGAAGCGACCTACGCGAGGGTTAAGTCCCAGGTCATCTCCGCCGGCTGGGCCTTGGTCAGCGAGGGGCCGACCAGCGACGGCCGCCCGTTCAGTTCATTCACCAAGCCGATGCAGGGCTGGACGGCGAGCACGGACCTCGACATCGAGCGGGGCGGCGGCGTGCTGCTGGTGATGAGGGCGCCCGCCGTCTCGTCCTGACCGCGCTAGCCTCGCGGGCTGGACTCTTTGCGTCGGGCCAGCCACTCGTCGATGCCTCGGTTGGCCAGCGCGTCCGCGCCCCGGTTCCGAGCCCGCTCGACGTGGGTCACCGTCACCTCGGGAAAGCCGGCCAGCAGATCCTGGGCGCGGCGGAAGAGCGGCAACAGCTCGGCCTTCTTGACGCGGTAGCGCCGGTTCAGCTGCTCCACCACCAGCTGCGAGTCCAGGTAGAGCTCCAGCCGATCCGGCTTCCACTCGGCGGCCTTCTGCAGGCCGGTGATCAGCGCCTGGTACTCCGCCTCGTTGTTGGTGGCGGTCCCCACGTACTGGTGGAAGCCGGCCAGCCGCATCTCCTGGTCGTCCTCGATCACGACGCCGAGACCGGCCGGGCCCGGGTTGCCGCGGGCAGCGCCGTCCGTGAATACCCGCAGGGTTTTGATCAGGCGACCACCAGCAGCCGGCCGCAGTTCTCGCAGGGCACGATGTCCTCCCCCCGGCGGAGGGCCTGCATCTGGGAGGAGGTGACCTCGACCCGGCAGGCGCCGCACTGGCGCCCCACCACCTCGGCGGCCGGCGGCTGGGCCCGCACCCGGCCGGCCGCCCGCTGCAGCTCGGGCGGGATCCGCGCCCAGGCCTGGTCCCGCTCCGCCTCCAGCTCGGCCAGCTCGGCCCGGGCCTGGTCGAGCTGGGCCTGCCACCCCGGGCGGGCCGCCTCCCAGCGCTGGCCGGCGGCCTCCAGCTCTCGCTGCAAGCGCCTGATCTCGCCCTGCCTCTCCTCGGCCTGCTCCATCAGCGCCAGCTCGGCCTCCTCCTCGGAGGCGAGGCGGTCCTTCATGTGCTGGACCTCCTCGCTCATCTGCATCAGCTCGGTCGGGTTCCGGATCCGGCCGCTCATCAGCTCCCGCTCGCGCGCCCGCAGCCTCTGCTGGTGCTCCTCGCGGTCGCGGTCGAAGCTGCGCAACCGGAGCTCGACCTCCTGGTCTGCGGCTCGCGCCTGCTCGAGCTCGGCCGTGAGCCGCTCTACCTCGGTGTCATGCTCGAGCCGCGACTCCAGGCGGCGGATGTCGTCCGCCTGCACACGGGCGCGCTCGCTCAGCCGGACGTGGTGGAGGAGGAGCTCACCGGGGCGCACTGGTCGGCTTGGGCGAGAACCCGATGTGCTTGTGCGGAGCCTCTCTTTCCTCCGCGACCACGATGGAACCGAAGTTGGCCTCATACCCGGCCACGTTCTCATTGAGCAGCTGGGCCAGCAGCTTCAGGTGGCTGGGGCTCATACCGACCCGCGTGTACACGCGCAGGAGCCCGGGCTGCTCGGGCGCCCACTGGCCGAAGTTGAGGACGAAGCCGAGTGGGCTGCCATTGACCAGCACCGCGTCCGTGTAGATGACCTGGCTGGCCGACTCCTGAACCTTGACCTGGATGGGAAGGTCGCTCATTCGATCACCGCCAGCACCTGGCCCTCCTTGACGACGTCCTGCTCCTTGACCCGTATCTCCCTCACGGTGCCAGCCTTGGGCGCCAGCACCGGGATCTCCATCTTCATCGACTCCAGGATGATGAGCACGTCCTCCTCCTGCACCTGCTGGCCTGGCCTGGCCTCGATCTTCCAGACGCTGCCCACCAGCTCGGCCTTGACCTCGGTCACGGGACGGCGACCCGCAGCAGGCCGAGCTGGGCGCGGGCTTCGGCGATTGTCGCCACCTCACGGCCCAGGTCGCGGCAGAGGCGGGCCGCCTTCTCGACCAGCTCGCCGTTGCTGCGTGCCATCTTCGACTCCTCCAGGTAGAAGTTGTCCTCCAGGCCCACCCTGACGTTTCCGCCCAGGGTGATGGCGGCCGCCACCAGGGGCCACTGCTGGAGACCGATGCCGATCACCTGCCAGGTCGAGCCGGGGGGCAGCGACGCGACCTGGTGGACCAGGTTGGGGGTCGTGCCCGGGATCCCGCCCAGCACACCCATGATGAGGCTGAACTGGTAGGGAGGGCGGAGGACGCCTAGGTCGATCAGCGGCGCCGTGTTGCCGACGTGGCCGCTATCGAAGCACTCCATCTCCGGGCGCACCCCGGCCTCGTTCATGGCCTCCAGGAAGAAGCGGATGTCGGAGAAGGGGTTGGCGAAGACGTAGTCGTGGTAGAAGGTCTTCTTCCTCTCCGAGTAGATCGCGTAGTTCATCGAGCCCATGTTGAGGGCCGCCAGCTCGGGCTTCAGCTGGCGGACGTGGGCGATGCGCTCCTCACGGGGAATGCCGACGGCGCCGGTCGAGAGGTTGACGATGACGTCCGTCCTCGCCCTCACCTCCTCCAGGATGGCGCGGAAGCGCGGCTCGCTCCAGTCCGGCCCCCCCTGGTCGGTGCGCGCGTGGATGTGGACGATGGCGGCGCCGGCCGCCGCCGCCCGCTTCGCCTCCTCCCCGATCTCCTCCGGCGTGTAGGGGATGGCGGGACACTGCTCGCGGGTGGCGATAACCCCGGTCAGCGCCGCACTGATGACGACCTTGCTCACACCGGAATGTTTCCGTGCTTGCGCCAGGGCCGTTCGACCCGCTTGCCCTGCGCCTGCTCCAGCCCGCGCACGATGACGCGGCGCGTCTCGGCGGGCTCGATGACGTCGTCGATCATGGCCCAGCCGGCGGCGACGTAGGGGCTGATGGTCTTCCGGATCTGCTCCACGAGCTGGGCGCGGGTTGCGGCCGGGTCCTGGGCGGCTTCCACCTGCTTGTTGAAGATGATGTTGACGGCGCCCTCCGGGCCCATGACCGAGATCTCTGCGAAGGGCCAGGCGACCAGGAGGTCCGGGTAGTAGCCCTTGCCGCACATCACGAAATAGCCGGCGCCGTAGGCCTTGCGCATGACCACCGTGATCTTGGGCACCGTCGCCTCCGAGGTCGCGTAGAGCATCTTGGCGCCGTGCCGGATGATGCCCTCCTTCTCCACCTGCGACCCGACCAGGAAGCCGGGCACGTCCACCAGGTAGACGAGAGGGACGTTGAAGGCGTCGCAGAGCCGGATGAAGCGGGCGGCCTTGTCGGCCGAGTCCGAGTCCAGGATGCCGCCCTTCACCAGCGGCTGGCTGGCCACCACCCCGACCGCGTGCCCGCCGGCTCGGGCGAACCCGATCACCAGGTTGCGGGCCCAGGTCGGCTTGACCTCGAACCAGGAGCCCTGATCGAAGACGGCCTTGATCACCCGGCGCACGTCGTAGGCCGCGCGCGGGCTGGGCGGCACGATCTTCTCCAGCCCCTCCACCAGCCGGTCCGGGGGGTCGCCGGCGTCCACGTAGGGCGGCTGCTCCTGGTTGCTGGAGGGCAGATAGGACAGGAAGCGCTTGACCGACTCGATGCAGGCGCGGTCGTCCTCGACCTCGTTGTCCCCCACCCCCGACTCGTAGCAGTGCACCTGGGAGCCGCCCATGTCGTGGTCGCTGACGTCCTCGCCGGTGGCCGCCTTCACCAGCCGGGCGCCACCCAGCGACATCGAGGAGGTGCCCTTGACCATGGGCACGAAGTCGGATAGGCCGGGGATGTAGGCGGTGCCCGCCGCGCAGGGCCCCAGCATGGCCGCCACCTGGGGCACGACCCCGGACATGTTGACCTGGTCCCAGAAGAGGAACCCGCTGCCGGCGAAGGTCGACCCGGCCGCCTCCTGGATGCGGGCGCCGGCCGAGTCCAGCAGCCACACCAGGGGCTTTCGGTAGCGCAGGGCCAGCTCGCGCACGCGCGCCGCCTTGAACTGCTCGCCGATTGCGCCCATCGAGCCCGCCATCACGGTGAAGTCGTAGGCGATGACCCAGACCTGGCGCCCGTCGACCAGTCCGTGGCCGGTGACCACGCCGTCGGCGGGCGTGCCCTCGGGGTCGGCCTCGTAGCCCCGCATCGGCTGCTGGGAAGCGAGCAGCCCGAGCTCGACGAAGCTGCCGGCGTCGAAGAGCAGGTCGAGCCGCTCCCGCACCGTGAGCTTGCCCCGCTCATGCTGGCGCGCGATCCGCTCCGGGCCGCCCATGCCGAGGTTGCGGCCCTTGCGCGCGCGCAGGTCGCCGACCGCGGCCTGGAACTCTTCTGTCATCGGAGGCGTTCCCCTAGCGGCGTCGGCGAAAAAGCAGTCAGGACGCCGCCAGGCAATTCTAGGTTGGGCGCCGCCGGCGCCCCGGGGCACGACTCTGCTAGAGTCCCTTGCTCGTTCTGAAACGGCTCCGTCTGATCGGTCTCCACAAGCAGTTCGTCGCCCTGGCGGCGGGCAGCGCCGTCCTGCTCCCGCTGGTAGGCGCCGCGGCCTACTTTTTCGTCACCGACAACCTGGCTGTCCACGCCCGCCTGGCGGTCTCCAATCCGCTGCACGTTCGGGTCCTGGATCCCATCGTGGTGAGATTCGACCAGCCCGTCGACACCGCCCACGTCCAGGTCGGGATCTACCCCGCCACCGCCGTCCAGCTCCAGCGCGAGAAGGACCGCTTCATCATCTATCCCACCGCCCAATGGCAGGCGGCACAGCGCTACCGGCTGATACTCAGCGACGTCCCCAACTACAACCATACGATCCACCTGCGCGGCTGGACGGCCAGCTTCCTGACCCAGCCCAGGGTGTCGGTCGCCGCCTTCAGGGTCGACGGGCAGCCAGTAGACAGGGCGAGCACGCCCTCCTTCCGCTCCCGGCTGACGATCGAATTCACCGCCCCCATGCAGGCGGACACGGTCAACATCACCCTCGACGGGAAGACCCTGCCCAGCACCGCCCTGGCCTGGGCCCCGGGTGGGCAGACGGTGGACGTGCGCACGGCTGCCCTCAAGCCCTACCAGCCGGTCAAGCTCGGGGTCCAGGAAGGCGGCTACAGTTCGGGCGGCGATCCCATCACCGAGGCGGACGAGGTCTCACTGACGCCCTGGGCAGTTATGCCCTCGAACTCCGGCAGCGGGATCACGCCCGGGTTCACGGCAGTGCCGCCGATCATGATCGTGGTCGAGAACAGCGGGCCCAGCCGCCCCCAGGCCGGCCTCCAGCAAGCCGACATCGTCTTCGAGTACGTCAGCGAGTACCAGATCAGCCGGATGACGGCGACCTACTTCAACACGGTGCCCGGGCTGGTCGGGAACGTGCGCAGCTGCCGGCCCATCAACCCCGTGCTGGCCTTTCCCTTCCACTCGATCACCATGTGCAGTGGCGCCTCCGTGGGCACCTTGAGCAACGTCTTCGGCATCCGCGAGATCCCGGGCATCCCGGTCGCCATGAACGACTTCGACCACGGCAACCACTTCTTCCGAACCAACACCCGGCCGGCGCCGTACAACGTGTATACCGCGGGCGACCGGGCGCAGGATCTGCGCTCGGAGCTGAACGGCCAGGTCGCGGAACCGAACTACTTCGTCGACCCGCCGCACGAGGACGTCCTTATGGGCGATCCGACGGACGCGCCCAGCGTGCCCGCGCATTCCGTCTACTACTCCTACGACGGCGGCTCCCACCACTACCTACGCTTCGACCACGGCGCTCGCTTCGTGGACGCCGGCACCGGAGGCCAGCTGCAGGTGGAGAACGTCGTCGTCGTCCACTGCAACATCCACGACCCCGGGTACGTCGAGGACGAGAGCGGCGGCGCCCATTCGGTCTGGTACGACCTGGACGGCGAAGGGCCGGCCGAGATCTACTCGGACGGCCGTCTCGTCCACGCCACGTACCACCTGGGGTCGGCGTCGGTCCCCTACTACAGGGTGGACACGCCGATGTGGTTCAGCGATCCCGCCGGCAACCCGATGGCGCTCAACACCGGGCTGACCTGGATCCACGTGGTGGGCAACGGGCAGTAGCGGTCAGTCCCTGAGCAGCAGGTCTGCGCGCTTGCCCCAGCGGTCCAGGAAGCGGTAGAGGTTTCGCTTCGAGAGCCGGTCGCGCTCGGCCGGCTCGGCGGCCTCCCACAGGCGGTGCGCGTGCTTGTGGACGGGCAGGTTCGGCACCACCAGCGCGCGGCCGCCCGCGGCCCGCATCCGGAAGCTGAACTCGATGTCCGCGATCCGGTAGAACCGGAACCAGGGGTCGAAGCCGCCCGCCGCCAGCGCGTCGGCGCGCCGGAATGCCATGCAGTAGCCCTCGACCGCGTCCACCTCCGGACCCGGATGCTCGCCGAACTCCTTCAGGCTGCCCTGGCCGCGGACTCCGAAAGCACCGGCCAGCTTCACGTCCGGCTGAGCCAGCGCGGCCAGCAGCGGCCCGGCCACGTCACCGCTGAACTCGACCCCGGGGTCACAGAGGATGACGGCCTCGCCCGCCGCCGCCTCCAGACCGGCGTTGACGGCGGCGGCGAACCCGACCGGCGGGTCGAGCCGCTGGCGGCGCAGCCGTTGGGCGGCCCGGCCCTCCAGCCAGCCCGCCAGGCGGGCGTCGCCGGAGTTGTCGACCAGCACGGCCTCGAAGTCGTGGCCGCCGTGGTGGGCGAAGACGGAAAGCAGCCAGCGTTCAGCGTCGGCGGGCCAGCCGTGAAGGACGGTGAGGAAGCTCACCTCGCGGCTCGCCGGCGGCCGGGCGACCTCCAGGAGACGGCTGCCCGCCGGCTCGTCGACCACCTCCCAGCCCCCTTCCCGCAGCCGGGCCCGGAGCTGGTCGGCGGCCTGGAAGTCGCGCTTGGCGCGGAGCCGGCCGCGCTCCGCCAGCAGCCCCTCGGCCTCCTCGCGCTCCGTGTCAGCCCTTGGCTTGTTTGGCCTTGACCGCCAGGGTGAGCCTGGGCACGATCTTGAGCACGTCGCCGACCACGCCCAGGTCGGCCATCTTAAGGATCGGGGCTTCGGCGTCCTTGTTGATGGCGATGATGATCTTGGACGCCTTCATGCCGACTGTGTGCTGCATGGCGCCCGAGATGCCGCAGGCGATGTAGACGCCCGGGCGCACGGTCTTGCCGGTCTGCCCCACCTGCATCGCGTACGGCACCCAGCCGGCGTCCACCACCGCGCGGCTGGCGCCCACGGCTCCGCCCAGGGCAGCGGCCAGCTCCTCCAGGATCGGGAAGTTCTCCGGCCCGCCCATGCCGCGGCCGCCGCTGATCACCACCCGGGCGTCCTCCAGCTTGACCTTCTCGGCGCCTTCCACCACCCGCTCCTTGATCCGCGCCCGCCGGGAGCCGTCGCCGATGGCGGCCTTCACCTCCTCGACGGCCGCCGTGCCCCCCACCTCGGAGGCTTCGAACGACTTGGGCCGGATGAGGACGATGGCGGGCTTCTGCTCCGCTTTCATGACCGCGATCTTGGCCCCGCCGAAGTAGGGGACTCTGGCCACGAAGCCCCCGTCCTTGGACTCCACGTCCAGAGCGTTGGAGATCAGGCCGACCCCCAGGCGCGCGGCCAGGCGGCCGGCCACCTCGCGGGAGTCGGTGGTGAAGCCGAAGAGCAGGAGGTCGGGCGAGTGCTGCTTGCAGAGGGCGGCCAGGACATCCGTCGCCGGCTCGGCGATGAAGTCGGCCAGCGCCTGGTCCTCGCTGACGTAGACCTTCCTGGCCCCGTGCTTGCCCAGAGCCGCGGCCGCCGCCCTCGCGCCCGGTCCCAGCGCCACCGCCTCCACCTCGCCCAGGTCGCGGGCCCTGGCCAGCAGCTCGAGCGAGATGCCGGCCAGCTTGCCTTGGTTCAGCTCCGCGCAGACCCAGACCCGAGCCATGCCTAGACCACCTTGGCCGCGGCGAGCACGGCCACGATCTTCTCCACCGCCGCGCCGGAGCCGTCGTCCTCGACCACCTCGCCGGCCTTGCGCGCGGGCGCGTCCTCCACGCCCAGGACCGTCTCGGCCGGGCTTCCCTTCTCGATCCCGAGGTCGGCCAGCGAGAGCTGCTTAATCTCCTTGGAGCGGGCGGCCATGATGCCCTTCAGGGAGGCGTAGCGGGGCTCCCCGATGCCGGCCGTGACCGTGACCAGAGCCGGCGACCGGGCCTCCACCACCTGGTGGCCGTCCTCGGTCTGGCGGTGAACGGTGACCGTCTCCCCGCTGACCTCGACCTTCTTCGCCACCGTCAGCTGCGGCAGGTCCAGCAGCTCGGCCAGCATCGGCGGCACCATCCCGGTGCTGCCGTCGTACGACTCGGTGGCGCAGATGA
>DATGVT010000458.1:0-2796 GCA_035300005.1 Candidatus Acidiferrales bacterium | reverse complement strand
ACACCTTCGGGGTCGGCCTCCCTGAGCACCGCCGCCAGCTGGTCGTAGAGGCTGAGGTCCAGCTCGGGCTGGGCGGGCCCGGCCAGGACCACGTCGACCTGGGGCTGGTCGCCGATCACCTGCCTCAGCTCGCCCACCATGTCATCCGGGCCGTAGCCGGGCAGAAGGCGGCCGTCGAGGTCGGCGGAGACCTCGGCGGGGACGACGTTGATCTTGCTGCCGCCGCGCACGACGGTCGCGTTGACCGTGTTGTGCAGGAGCGGGTCCAGCTCGCGGCCCAGGGCGCCCAGCTCGTCCAGCGCGCCGTCTGCCCGGGCGGGGTCGAGCAGGATGGCCACCCCGTCCCGCAGCGGCGGCTGCAGGGCTTCGCGGATGCCTTCGAGCATCAGCCGCGTGGCCGGGGTCAGGTGGTAGGGCAAGCGGCTGCGGTCGAGCCGCGTCAGCAGCTCGCCGAGCCTGGCCATGGCCCCGCCGCGCATGGGCAGCGAGCCGTGCCCGCCCGGGCCTCGGAGCGTGACGCGCATCTGGCAGCCCCGCTTCTCGGTCAGCATGATGGGGTAGAAGCGCCGGCCCCCGAGGTGGATGGCCACGGCCCCGGCCTCGCCCAGCGCGTGCCGGATTCCGGAGAAGAGGTCGGGGCGGTGGTCGACCAGCCAGCTGGCGCCGTGCAGGCCGCCCGCCTCCTCGTCCGCCAGCACCGCCAGCACCAGGTCACCTGGGGCGCCGCCCTCGGCGGCCGCGCGCAGGAAGGCGGAGACCATCATGGCCACGCCTCCCTTCATGTCGAGCGTCCCCCGGCCCCAGAGCCAGCCGTCCTCGACCACGGCCTCGAAGGGCGGCCTGGTCCAGGCCTGGCCGTCGGTGGTGACCACGTCCACGTGGCCCTGCAGCAGCAGCGGCGGGGCCTGCCCGCGGCCCTTCAGGCGCGCGACCAGGTTCGGGCGCTCCGGCGTGCCGCCGTAGAGCTCGGAGGCGAGCCCGGCGCCCTGCAGCAGCCCGCGCACGTACTCGACGCACTCGCGCTCGTTGCCGGGCGGGTTGGTGGTGTCGAAGCGGATCAGCCGCTGGGCGATCTCGAGCGGGTCGGTCACGAATATTTCAGGAGGGCCTGGTGGATGCATCCGGCCCCGAAGCGGACGGCCTCGGCGGGCACCCGCTCGTCGGCGTTGTGCACCGTCTCCTCACCCGTGAACTCCGGCGGCATCCGCTTGGGCAGGAAGCCGTAGGTCCGGATGCCCAGCCGGGCGAAGTGGCGGGCGTCGGTGGCGCCAGTCGTCAGCTGGGGCACCACCCTGGCCCCGGGGTCAGCCTCCTCGACCACGCCACGGAGCATCTCGAAGGCCGGGCCCAGCTCCGGCTCGGGCATTCGCGGGCCCTGGTTCAGGATCTCGAGGTCGGTCGTCGTCCCGATCAGCTGCCGGACCTCGGCGATGAACTGGTCGGGCTCGAATCCGGGCAGCATCCGGCCGTCGAGGTCGAGGCTGACCTGGCTGGGGATGACGTTGATCTTGATCCCGCCCTGGACCAGCGTCGGCGACACAGTGTTGTGGAGCGTGGCGTCGAGCCGGTTGGCGTGGATCGGGTCCAGGCCGTCGAGCACGTCGTCGGTCTGCGCGGGATCCAGCAGGCGGCGGAAGGGCTCGCCCCCGGCCCCCGGCAGCGCCTCTGAGATTGCCTCGACCAGCATCCGGGCGGCCGCCGTGATGTGGACCGGGAGCCGGTTCTGCTCCAGCCCGACCAGGGCCCGGCCGAGCCTGCCCATGGCGGTGCCCCGCAGCGGCCGCGACGCGTGCCCGCCCGGCCCCCGGAAGGTGGCGCGCAGGCGGCAGGAGCGCTTCTCGGCCACCATCAGCGTGTAGAACCGGCGCCCGCCGACGTAGATCACCGAGCCGCCACCCTCGCCCAGGCCGTGCCTGATTCCCTCGAACAGCTCGGGATGCCGCTCGACCAGGAACTGCGCGCCGTGCACGCCGCCCGCCTCCTCGTCGGCCAGGGCGCAGAAGACGACGTCGCCCGGCGGCTTCCGGCCCTCCTCGGCCAGCTGGAGCAGGGCGGCGGCCATCATGGCGACGCCGCTCTTCTGGTCGAGGGCGCCGCGGCCCCAGACGTAGCCGTCCAGCAGCCGGCCCTCGAACGGCGGCTGCGCCCACTCCTGCCCGACGGTGGTGACCACGTCCACGTGGGCCTGCAGGAGCAGCGGCGGCGCCTCTCCGCGGCCCTCGACCCGGGCGACCAGGTTGGGCCGGTCGGGATGCCCGCCCAGGAGCCGCGAGCTGATGCCTGCCGCGCTCAGGCGGTCCCGGAGATGGGCCAGGCAGGCGGCCTCGTTGCCGGGTGGGTTGGTGGTGTCGAAGCGGATCAGCTCCTGGAGCAGGGGCACCGGGTCCGCGACGGCCGTCGGCATGAAGGTGAAGGATAAGTGGCCGGTCCAGGAGGTCCGCAGCATATTCGCGGCATGGGCGGCCGGAGCCAAGGCAAGGGTGGCGCGGCGAGGAGTGCATCGGTAGATGCAGGACGAAGCTGCGCCGGGCCCCCTTGCATTGGGGCCCCCGCTTGCGGGGAATGTTACGCAGGCTTCAGTGCCGAAGGCACCCGGCCGTCCAGGCCGATGAAGATGCAAGGAACTTCCGGGACCGGACACTTACGATGCCGGGGGCGGCGCAGCCGCCGGGCCCGGCCCGGGCCGGGCAGCGGATCCTCATGCACACCCGCGCTTTCGGCCTCAGCATCCCCTACCCCTCCCCCGGCGGGAGTCAGCTCAGGGACGTGAGTTCCAACCTGCGTAGGATCGCGCGG
>DATGVT010000457.1:0-3541 GCA_035300005.1 Candidatus Acidiferrales bacterium | reverse complement strand
CTACGCGGGGGTCGCGGTCAGACCTGCGCGGCCAGCCGCGCCGCCGCCCCGGCCAGCATCTTGACCCCGACCTGCAGGGCCGACTCGTCGATCCGGAAGAGCGGCGAGTGGTGGGCCGGGGGCTCGGCGGCGTCGGGGGGCTGGGCGCCCAGCATGAAGTAGCAGCCGGGGATGCGGGTCAGGAACTCGGCCATGTCATCGCTCACCGTGAGCGGCTTGCCCAGGACCGACGCCTGGTCGCCCAGCAGCTCGCGCCCGTAGTCGAGCACCTTGCGGGTCACGTTGGGGTCGTTGAAGAGTGGCACCGTGCCGTAGACGAGCTTCAGGTCGGACTGGATTCCGAACTCGGTTCCGGTCTCCACCAGCAGGTCCCGCAGCCGGTTCAGCGCGTCCTGGCGCAGCTCAGGCGTGAAGGTCCGCACGCTGCCCCGCAGCAGCGCTGTGCGGGGCACGATGTTCCAGGCCCCGTCGGTCCGCACCTCGCCGACCGTGGCGTGACAGCGGGCGCCGTCGTGCTCGAGGCCCTCGACGATCGTGTGCAGGCGCTCCAGCACGAAGGCCTGGGCCGCCACCACGTTGCCGGCCCGGCCCATCATCCCGCCGTGGCCTCCCGGCCCCCGCAGGGTGACGTCGAAGGCGTCGGAGCCCGCCCAGAGCAAGCCCGGGCGAGTGACGACGGTGCCACTCTTCACAAAGCTGGCCACGTGCAGCCCGAGGGCGACGTCGGCCGGGTTCTGCTCCAGCAGCCCGCGCGTGATCATCTCCTTGGCGCCGCTGACGATCTCCTCCGCCGGCTGGAAGACGAACAGGAAGCGGCCCGGGACGTCCCAGACCCGCTCGACCAGGGTGCGGGCGACCCCGAGCATGATCGCCATGTGGGCGTCGTGCCCGCAGGCGTGCATGCGCCCGTCGTCGGCGGAGGGGAAGCCGACGCCCGACTCCTCGTGGATCGGGAGGGCGTCGATGTCAGCCCGGAGCAGGACGGTCCGGCCGGGGCGGCCGCTGTCCAGCACCGCCACCACGCCGGTCTCGGTGGGGCAGTCGCGGAGCTCGAGGCCGAGCTGGGTCAGCCGCTCCTTGATGGTCCGGGTCGTGTTGTGCTCGGCGAAGCTGACCTCGGGGTGGCGGTGGAAGTGGCGGCGGAGGTCGATGACCTCGTCGGCCACCGACTTGCTCGGCATCGGGGAGGTCTCGTAGCTGGAGGTCATACGTTGGGTCCCAGGCTGTAGCCGCGGGCGGTGGAGTGGAGCAGCCCCGTGCCCAGGCCCTCCTCCAGCTCGTCCAGGCGGCGGCGCAGGGTGAGGAGGGCGCTGTGGACGGTGGAGCGGGCGGCGTCGGCCCGGAAGAGTCCGGCCGCGATCAGGTCGGCGGCGGTGGCCGACTTGGAGCCCTGGGCGAGGAAGACCACGAGCGCGTTCTGCTGCGGAGTGAGGCGGATCTCAGCGTCGCCCAGGCGCATCGTGCGCCGGGTGGGGTCGAAGTCGAGGCGGCCGAAGACGTAGTGGCCGGCGCGGCCGGTGCCCCGCTCGATCAGCCGGGCCGCCAGGTCGGAGTAGATGTGGGCCATGGGCACGTTGCCCTTCACGAAGTAGCTGCTGCAGCCGAGCTCGTAGGCCCGGCGGATGGCGGCCGAGCTGACCTGGGCCGCCGAGAGCACGACCACCGGCAGGCCGGGATGGTGCTGCCGGATCCAGGTCAGGAGCTCGAAGCCGGCCTCCTCGCCCTCGTCCAGGACCAGGTCGAGGATGATCCCGGCCACCCGTTCGCTGGAGAGGATCGCCATCGCCTCCTCGGCCGAGCCCGCCACCAGCGGGCGGTAGCCGAGGTCCTTGAGGTCGATCCGCAGCTGGGCCTGCATCGGCACCTCGTCCTCCACCACGAGGACCGTCGAGCCGAGCAGGCTGACCGGCCGGAAGACCTCCAGGCCGGGCGGCAGCGGCGGCGGGACGATCTCCTTGCTGCGGCCCCTCTGAAGCTGCGCCCCCACGCCGCGCAAGTGTGGCAGATTCGGCGGCTCCTTTCAAAAGCCGATCAGGTTTGAAATTCCAAGGCATTTCGCCCGAAAGCGGCACAATTGAGCCAAAGGGCTTGGGATTTCCATAAGGATTTACCCGAATTAACACGCTTTTAACGACACGGCAGGCGGTTTTGCCTCATGCTTCGGCCCGTGGATCCAGACCGGATCCCGGTAAAGGAAAGGAGCGGAACAACAAATCCCATGACCTGGAAGACGCTGAAGTACAAGATCGCGATCACACTCTTGACGCTGGTGGCCCTGGCGATGACCGTCGGCGCCGACTGGATTGAGAACGGCCAGGGCGGCGGCTTCTAGGCAGCCGGCGACGCGCCCAGACGACCAGCCAGCTCGGCTGGCTGGTCGTTTCACTTTTGTCCTTCGAATTGCCAAGCCCTCCCAAAGCTGCGGCGGCCGAACCCCCGGGCTATTGGCCGCGAAACGCTTGGGATTTCCCGGGCTCCATTTACGAGAATTTACGTTCACTTAACCCGGTACCGTCCCGGGACGCCCATACTTGCACCGTTCGGATCTGGGGAAAATCCAAGCAGGGGAGGAACAGTAGGACCGATGACGTGGAAGCAATCTCTGAGTAGGGTCGTGCCCGCTGTGGGCTTGCTTGCTTTGCTGGCCCTGGCCGCGGGCTCGGACTGGGTCGAGAGCCTGTTCTACGCGGTCTGGGACGCGATCACCTAGCCCGGGCAGAAAGGAGGAGGGACAATGACCTGGAAGCGGCTTGCGGTCAAGCTCTTGATGATCTCCTTGACTTTGGTCGCCCTGGCGGCGGCCGTAGGCGCCGACTGGGTCGAATAGGTCCCTGAGGTATCTAGCCGTACCGAGCTAGCGGCTTCGGCGCCTAGCGGTTTCGGCGCCTCGATCGAGTTGAACGTCTACTTGTTCCGGCCGCGCCGGATGGATGGGGGGAGGAGCGCGTAAAGGTCGGCACGGTCTACGGCTTTGCTCATGTAGCCGACCACGTCAGGGTCCTCGGTGCCGGATGGGAACACCGGGTAGGCGGTGTAGAAGATCACCGGCAGCTTCATCCCACGCGCCCGCAGCTCCGACAGCAGTCCCCAGCCGTCCATCGGCTCGGGGAGCATGAGGTCGATGATGGCCACCTCGGGCTGGTCCACCGCCGCCCTGTCCAGCGCCTCGGAGGCGTCGCTGGCGAGCGAGACCCGATAGCCCAGCATTCTGAGGTCGGTCTCCAGGATCACGCGCCAGGCGCGCTCATCGTCGACCACCAGCACCGAAGAACCACGTAAGTCCCCGGGCGGCGGCTCCAGGGGTTTGGGGGGCGTGAACGGCACAGCTTTGCGGCAGTATATCGACGGCGATGGCTGACACCCTGGCCCCGGCCACTCATTCCCAGGCCTCGACCCGCCAGGGCCTGGTCGCGGCGCTGCGCAGCTGCGCCACCGAGGCGGACATCGTCCAGGTCCTTTACCAGTACCTGAGGTCGGCCTACGGCTATGACGTGGTCGCCCTCACGGTGCTCGAGCGCGAGGGCTGGTACCACGCTGTCGG
>DATGVT010000456.1:0-2210 GCA_035300005.1 Candidatus Acidiferrales bacterium | reverse complement strand
TGAGGAGCACCGGCGTCCGGCTCCGCCTGGTCCAGCGGCCGAAGCTGGTGCCGTGGACCGGGATCCGGCCGGCCCGGAGCTCTTCAGCCAGGGGGCCGGCCGGGTCGAGGGCGCAGACCTCGACCTCCAGGCCGCGGTCCTGGAGCAGCGGGAGCACGCGCGCCACGTAGTTCTCGGTGCCGCCGACGGCCAGGCTGGGCACCACGGTCAGGACCTTCACGCCGGCCGGCCGAGGTACCAGGCGGCCAGGCAGGCCGCCGACCGCTCGAGGCTGAAATGCTCCTCCACCCGGCGGCGGTTGGCGGTGCCCATCCGGCGCATCCGCGGCCGGTCGCCGGCGAGCTCGCGGATGGCGGCCGCCAGCGCAGCCGGATCCTCTCGGGGCACGATCCGGCCGCCCTCGCCGTCGACCAGGGCCTCCGGGTTGCCGCCGGCGTCGGTGGCGACGCAGGGCAGAGAGGAGGCCATGGCCTCCAGGAGGGCGTTGGAGAACCCCTCCTGCCGGGACGGGAGCACGAAGAGGTCGCTGTCCGCCAGGTAGGCCTCCGGCTCCTGCTCGCCGGCGAATACCACCGCCCGGGCCAGCTTCAGTTCGCGGGCCAGGCTCCGCAGCATCTCCTCGTCCGCCCCCCGGCCGACCAGGGTCAGCCTGGCGTCGAGGCCGCCGTCGAGGAGTTGGCGCAGCGCGCGCAGGGCGTACTCCTGGCCCTTGCGGTGGTCCAGGGCGCCGACGGTCAGCAGGCGCAGCCCGCCTGAGCGCGCGGGGCGGGCCGCCGGGTAGGCAGCCGGGTCGACGCCGTTATAGATGACGGTCCGCCGGCGGGGCAGGAAGCGCTCGCTCACCTCCACGTCGCGCAGGACGGCCTGGGAGTTGGCGATCAGCTCGTGGGCGCATAGGTTGGCTCCCAGCTCCAGCCCGTGAAACAGCGGGGAGGGCCGGTGCCGCCAGGGATGCAGGGCCCGGCGGCTGACGATGACGCGGGGGCAGCCGGCCAGCCGGGCCCCCAGGGATCCCAGCACGTCGGTCCAGAACAGATACGTGTGGACGATGTCGAACCTCCCCGCCCGGACCAGGCGGCGGATGTCGGCCACCGTTCGCGCGAGGGTGCGTGAGTAGGAGCTCCGGCTGCGCTCGGCGTACCTGGTGCCGTGCACCCTCACGCCCGCGGCCTCGAGCGCGCCGGCCAGCGGTCCCCGGCGGTCGAGGGCGCAGACCTCGACCTGGACGCCGTGCTTCGCCAGCAGCGGAGCCACGCGGGCCACGTAGCGCTCGGCGCCGCCCACCTCGCAGCTGGGGATGACCTTGAGGACGCGCCTCAACTGGTCCTCTGCATCCTCTTAGGCATCCAGCGCCCCAGGTACACGACCGCCGGCAGGACTGCCGCGAGCAGGACTCCGACCGGCAGCGGGACGGCGATGGCCGCCGCGATCAGCGCCAGCCCCAGCAGCGTCAGCAGCGAGCCCTGGCGGTCGATCCGCACCCCCAGCCAGCGGCGCGCCAGCGGATACATTAGGGCAGGCCAGGCCAGGAAGGACAGCGCGTACCCGGCCGCCACCGCGCTCACGCCCAGGACGGGAAGGGCGGGGCCGGCGATCAACACCCAGGCCAGGCTCTGGGCGAGGATGGCGGCCAGGTAGCTCCGGGTATGCCCCTGCGCGAAGAGGCTGACGCCGAAGGACCAGCCCACCACCCGCGCGTAGTCGCCCAGCACCTGGATCGGGATCAGCGAAGCCGCGGGCAGGAAGGAGCCGGCGTAGAAGACGCGGATGAGGGGCTCGCGCAGGGCGACCATCAGCACCAGGACCGGGACCATCAGGAACAGGTTCGCGCGCAGCGCGGAGTTGAGCAGGCCGCCGACGCGCTCCCGGCTCTCGCCCGCGACCCGGGGAAAGACGTAGGCCGCCATCCAGGTCATGTAGACGGTCGTGTACTGGTTGGAGAATCCGTAGGCGACCTGGTAGATCCCGTTGGCGTAGTCCCCCAGGGTGCGCACCGTCAGGGTGCGCACGAGGACGACCGACCCCAGCATGGCGATCCCGGCCAGCAGCAGGATACCGCCGTAGAAGAGCAGGCGGCGCGCTTCCGGGCCCGCCCAGACCAGGACGCCGCGTGGCGACCAGCGGCGCGCCCGATAGGCGGCCGCCGCCTCGCCCGCGAAGACGAGAAGCTGGACGGTGTTGGTGACCAGAACGGCGGCCACCGCGCCGAG
>DATGVT010000455.1:0-2478 GCA_035300005.1 Candidatus Acidiferrales bacterium | reverse complement strand
TTGTAGACCGGGAACGTAGGGTCCGCATCCTGCATCTCGCGCAGGGTGCGCCGGCGGAGCCCACCCGGGTAGCCGGAGTAGCGCGTGTAGGTCTTGCCGTCCAGCTTGGACCCGGTCACCAGCACCCGCGCGGCGTTGATCACGACCACGTGGTCGCCGGTGTTCAGGTGGGGCGTGTAGGTGGGCTTGTGCTTGCCCTTCAGGATCCGGGCCACGGAGCTGGCCAGGCGCCCGAGGGCGATCCCGGTCGCGTCGACCAGGAACCACTCGCCCTTCAGGTCCTCCCTGCGCGCGGTCCACGTCCGCTGCCGCGCCACCGTGCTCGTCACCGGCGCTCCACCTTAGTGCTTCGATTCGGGAGTTCGCCGACGTATTCGCTGGCATGGGCCGCCGGAGCCAAGACAGGGGTGGCGCAAGGAGGAGCCCATCGGGAGCGATGGGTGACGACACGCGCCGGGGCCTCTAACGCCGGCTTCGGCGCCGAAGGCGCCCGGCTGCCCAGGCCGGCGAGACGCGGCGATACTTCCGGAGCGGAGCACTCAGTCATAGAGCACGTCCACCAGGTAGAGGCCCGCCGCCGGAGCCGTTCGGGGCGCCTGCCGGCGGTCCTTCGCCCGCAGCAGCTCGGCCGGCCAACCCGGTGGCCGGCGGCCAACCCCGACCTCGGCCAGGGCGCCGGCAATGCCACGGGCCAGACCGCGCAGGAAGCCATCGGCCTCCAGCTCCAGCTCGACCATGCCGGCCCGCCGGCGGACCGTGGCCCGCCGGAGCTCGCGAACGCGCCCGGCCGGCGGCTCCGAAGCCGAGCAGAAGCTGGTCCAGTCGTGGCGCCCGACCAGTGCCTGAGCCGCCTGGCGCATGGCGGGCACGTCCACGCGCCGGCCCAGGTGCCAGCAGCGCCCGCGTTCCAGCGCCGGCCGGGCCGGCCGCTCCAGGAACCGGTAGCGGTAGCGGCGCCAGCGCGCCGAGTAGCGGGCGTGGAAGCCCTCGGGGGCCGCTTCCGCGCGCAGGGCGGCGACGTCCTCCGGCAGCCGCGAGTCGAGCGCGGCCCGCAGCCGGCGCACGGGGATGCCGCCGCGCAGGTCGAAGCTGACCACCTGGCCCAGGGCATGAGCGCCGGCGTCGGTGCGGCCGGCGGCGTGAACCACGTGGTCGTGCCCGGTCAGCTCCTTCAGGGCGCGCTTGAGCTCGCCCTCGACCGTGCGCTTGCCGGGCTGCTGCTGCCAGCCGGCGAATCCCCTGCCGTCGTACTCGACCACGACCTTGACGTTCAGTCCACGAGCTCGACGATCACCATCGGCGCCGCGTCCCCCAGCCGGGGGCCCTTCCGGATGATCCGGACGTAGCCGCCCGGGCGCTCCGCCAGGCGGGGGACCAGGTTGGCGAAGAGCCGCTCCACCACCTCGGGCTTGGTCACCTCGGCCGCCACCCGGCGCCGGGCGTCGACGTCCTGGGCCTTGGCGGTGGTGATCAGCCTCTCCACCCAGCGCCGCAGCTCCTTGGCCCGGGCCTCGGTGGTGATGATCCGGCCGCTCTCCAGCAGGGACGTGCTCAGGTTGCGCATCAGCGCCTTGCGGTGATCGGTGTCCCGGTTGAACTTGCGGCCGGCCTTTAGGTGTCTCACTTCAGGACCGAGTCCATCTCCTCAGGCTTGACGAAGCCCTTCTCGACCAGCTTCTCCTTGATCTCGTCCAGCGACTTGCGGCCGAAGTTACGCAGCGCCAGCAGCTCCTCCTCCTTCTTGGAGAGCAGCTGCCCCACGGTCTGGATCTCGTTGGCCTTCAGGCAGTTGAAGGCCCGGACCGAGAGGTCCAGCTCCTCGATCGGCACCTCGTTCAGCCGGTTGGCGCCGGTCGCCTTGCCGGCTACGCCCTGCTGCTGGGCCTCGATGCTGTCGTTGAAGCGGACGAACAGCTCCAGGTGCTGGGTGAACAGCGAGGCCGCGTTGCTGACCGCCTCCTCCGGCGACATGGAGCCGTCGGTCCAGAGCTCCAGGATCAGCCGGTCGTAGTCGGTGGACTGGCCGACCCGGGTCTTCTCGACCACGAAGTTGGCCTTGTGGACCGGCGAGAAGATGGAGTCGATCGGGATCATCCCGATCGGCTGGCCCTCGTGCTTGTTGCGATCGGCGGGCACGTAGCCCTTGCCCCGCTCCACGTTCAGCTCCAGGCGCAGGTGGCCCTTGGCGGCGATGGTGCAGAGGTAGAGGTCGGGGTTGACGACCTCGACGTCCGAGTTGGAATGGATGTCGCCGGCGTGGACCTCCGCCGGGCCCTTCACGTCCAGGATCAGGACGACCGGGTCCTCGGTGAAGCTCTTCAGGTTGAGCTGCTTCAAGTTGAGGATGATCTCGGTCACGTCCTCCTTGACGTGGGGGATAGACGTGAACTCGTGCGCGACCCCCTCGATCTGGATCGAGGTGACCGCGGCGCCCCACAGCGAGGAGAGCAGAACACGGCGCAGCGTGTTCCCCAGGGT
>DATGVT010000454.1:0-8767 GCA_035300005.1 Candidatus Acidiferrales bacterium | reverse complement strand
AGGTCCAGCAGCACCCGGTCCAGGCCGGTCTCGGGCACACCCGCGGCGACGTCGCCGACCCGCAGGTCGAGGTTGGCCGGCGGCTCGCCCAGCGCCTCCGTGATCGCCTCCCGGGCGGCGGCGGCGAAGTCCTCGCGGAGCTCGTAGGAGACGACCTGGCCCTGCGGCCCCACGGCCCGCAGCAGCGCGGAGGTGAGGGCGCCGGTGCCGGTGCCCGCCTCCAGGACGCGAGCCCCGGGGTAGACGTCCGCACCCACCAGGATGGCGCCCAGGTCCTTGGGATAGATCGGCTGGGCCGCCCGCCGGCGGCCGGTCACCCGCTCGGGGAAGGTGGGCCGCAGCGCCAGCAGGCGGGTGCCCTGGCTGGTCGTCACCAGCGAGCCCTCCGGGCGCCCGATCAGCTCGCCGTGGGGGAGCGACCCGGAATGCAGGGAAAGCGTCGCCCCGGCCTGCAGGCGCACCCGGTAGCGGCGCCCGGCGCGGTCGTGCAGCAGCACGACCTCCCCTTCGGCGAGGGGTCCGGCTACCAGGGACGGCGCGCCCGGATCAGGGCGTGCCAGTAGGCATGGAAGAGGCGGCCCGATCGGCGCTCGGGGCGCAGCTGCTCGCGGGCGCGGCCGGCCGCCGACTCGACAGCTCGAGCCAGGGCCTCCGCCTGCGCGGCCGGCACCGCCATGTTCGCCATCCAGGCTTCGAAGTCCCAGTCCAGCTCGCGGCGGTCGGCCCGCTCGACCACGAATCCGGCGCCCTCGATCAGGTCGCGCCACTCGTCGACCGTGTGGCAGCGGACGTGGGATGGGTCCCGTCCCAGCTCCACCTGGTGAAGATGGTCGCGGGCGGCCGCGGGCGGCGCGCAGTCGATAAAGACCGCGCGCCCGCCGGGCTTCAGCACCCGGTGCGCCTCCTCCAGCGAGGCCGGCAGGTCGTTGAAGTGGTGTGGCGCGGCGCGAACCGCGTAGAGGTCGAAGGCCGCGTCCGCGAATGGAAGCCGGCTGGCGTCGCCGAGCACCCATTCGACGTTCTCGACCCCGCGCTCCGACGCCACCCTGCGGGCTTGCTCCAGCATCTCGGCGGTCAGGTCCAGCCCCACCACCCAGCGCACGCTCGGCGCCAGCGCCAGCGCGGTGTTGCCGGTGCCGGTGGCCACGTCGAGCACGCGATCACCCGGCCTGGGCTGGGCCAGGTCGGCCACCTCCAGGAGCCGCTCCGGGGCGCCGTGGAACGCGGAGCGGGAGTAGTTGGCGGCGACGGGCGCGAAGCTGCGCCTCACGTCCTCCGGCATTTGGGCAGAGTCTAAGCTTGGAGCTCGCATGCAGAAGGCGACCGCGCGCTGGACCGGCGAGAAGGTCGCCTTCGAGGTCGAATCGGGCACCGGGCACCAGGCCACGGTCGACGAGAGCGCCACCAACTTCGGCAACGACGAGGGCATGCGGCCGACCGAGATGCTGCTGGGCGCGCTGGGCGCTTGCACCGGGATCAACGCGGTCCTGCTGCTGAAGAAATTCAAGCAGCCTTACCAGAGCCTGGCCGTGGAGGTCGAAGGCGACCAGCTCGAGGACTGGCCGCACGCCTTCACCCAGATTCGCATCACCTTCGTCATCGGCTGGACTGCCAAGTTCGAGAAGGAGCTGGTGGACCGCGCGCTGGACATGGCCGTCAACCGCTACTGCCCGGTCGACGCGACGCTCGCGCGCGGCACCAAGATCGAGTTCAAGCGCCGCGACCACAAGGTTTGAGCTCGGCTCTCTTCACCCGCCAGGGCGATCTCTTCCGCCCGACCGTGCACGCCCGCGGTCCCTGGGATCCGCGCGCGCTCCACGGCGGCCCGCTGGCCATGCTGGTCGTCCGGGCGATCGAGGCGCTACCGGCGGAGACGCCGATGCAGGTGACCCGCCTGAGCCTGGAGCTCCTGCGACCGGCGCCCCTGGAGGCGATCGAGGTGCAGGCGCAGGCAGTGCGCAGCGGGCGCCGGGTGCAGACGGCCGCCGCTTCCGTTCGCTCGGGTGGCGAGGAGCTGGTCCGGGCGACCGCCACCCGCATCCGCCGCGCTCGGGCCGAGTTCTCCACCGCCAGCGGTGACGGCTGGGCTCCCCCGCCCGGTCCGGAGGCCTTCGAGAGCTTCGATCAGAGGGGCGGCGCGGAGGCCTTCCACAGCACGGGGATGGAGTTCCGGTTCATCAGCGGCCACCTCCAGGAGCCCGGACCGGCGGTCGCCTGGTCGCGGCTCCGGCTGCCGCTGCTGGAGGATGAGCCGCTGACGCCGCTGCAGAGGGTGTGCGCGGCGGCCGACTTCGGCAACGGGATCAGCTGGGTCCTGCCCTGGGAGAGCTACCTCTTCATCAACCCCGACCTCACCATCGAGCTCTTCCGGGAGCCCGCCGGTGAATGGGTCGGCCTGGACGCGGTGACCTGGCTGGGCGATGAGAGCCTCGGCCTGGCCGAGAGCGCGCTCTTCGATGAAAAGGGCCGCCTGGGCCGCGCCCTGCAGACTCTCGTCATCGACCGCCGCCAGGGAAGCCGACCGACCTAGTGGACTGTAACGGCCGGATATGGAGCAGGCCGAAGGCTCGAAGACCGGCGTTCCAGGCGGCCGGTGCCAAGGCGCGGGTGGCGCAAGGAGGAGCCCATCGGTAGATGGGTGACGACGCGCGCCGGGCCCAGCAACGCCGGCATCAGCGCTCGCAGGGCGCCCGGCTGGCTGGGACGCCGGATGCTCCGGATACGGCCGGTACGGGCCACTCGGCGACCTAGAATTTCCAACTGGTGCTCACCGAGTACGTCCCCCTCCTGATCTTCGTGCTGGTCGTGATCGGTCTGGTGGGGGCGCTCCTCACCCTCAGCTTCGTTCTCGGGCCGAGCAAGCCCTACGCGAAGAAGCTGCTGCCCTACGAGTCGGGCATCATCCCCGACACGCCCGCCCGCCGCCGCCTCTCGGTGCGCTTCTACCTGACGGCGATGCTCTTCATCATCTTCGACGTGGAGGCCATCTTCTTCTACCCCTGGGCGGTGGCGCTCCGCCAGCTGGGCTGGTACGGGGTGATCGAGATGTTCGTCTTCATCGCCATCCTCCTGGTCGCGCTGGCGCACATCTGGCGGAAGGGAGGCCTGGATTGGGAGTAGAGGCCCTGGCCGAGGCCCTCGGCCAGAACGTGCTCACGACCACGCTGGGCAAGCTGATCGGCTGGGGCCGGGGCAACTCCGTCTGGCCGGTGCAGTTCGGGCTCGCCTGCTGCGCGATCGAGATGATCCACACCGCGACCGCCCAGGTCGACATCGCCCGCTTCGGCTCGGAGGCCATGCGCGCCTCGCCCCGGCAGGCGGACCTGATGATCGTCGCCGGCCGCGTCTCCCAGAAGATGGCGCCGGTCCTGCGCACGATCTACGACCAGATGCCGGAGCCGAAGTGGGTGATCTCGATGGGCGCCTGCGCCTCCACCGGCGGCGTCTTCAACAACTACGCGCTGCTGCAGGGCGTGGACAAGGTGGTGCCGGTCGACGTCTACGTGCCCGGCTGCCCGCCCCGGCCGGAGGACCTCCTCAACGCCCTGATGATCCTGCAGGAGCGGATCAAGGCTCAGGGCATCACGCCACGCTGGTGAAGACCCGAGCCCGCTCCAGAGGCGGCTACCAGAAGCTGGTCCTGGAGCGGGGAGTCAGCGCCGGCGACGAGTGGCTGCGGGTGGCTCCGGAGTCGATCCGCGAGGTCCTGAAGGGCTTGCAAGCCGAGGGCTACGAGGTCCTGCTGTTCCTGACCTGTGTGGACCACCTGGCCACGCCCGCCGCGCCGGCGCCGGAGCGCTTCGAGCTCGTCTACCAGCTGCGCGACATGGACCGGCGGCGCCTGGTCCGCGTGCGCACGTTCCTGGACGGCGAGGACCCTGAGATCGCGTCCGTGCATGACATCTTCCCCCCCGCCGACTGGGACGAGCGCGAGACCTGGGACCTCTTCGGGGTGCGCTTTGTGGGTCACCCCGGCCTCACCCGCATCCTGATGCCGGACGACTGGGTCGGCCATCCGCTGCGCCGCGACTACCCCGTCGGCGGGGAGCCAGTCGACTTCTCCGAAGAGCACGAGCGATGGCAGACAGCCCCGCCCCAGGGGTGACCATCACCCGCGAGGACGCGGGTGAGCACCCGGCCTTCGGCGGCGAGATCCTGACCGTCAACTTCGGGCCGCAGCATCCGTCCACGCACGGGGTCCTGCGCCTGGTCGTCGACCTCGACGGTGAGGTGATCCGCCGGGTGAAGCCGGTCATCGGCTACCTGCACACCGGCATCGAGAAGCAGATGGAGGCGCTGCGCTGGCAGCAGGGCGTGGTCGTCACCGACCGCCATGACTACCTCTCGCCCCCCATCAACAACCTGGCCTACGCGCTGGCCGTGGAGAGGCTGCTGGGCCTCGAGGCCCCGCCCCGGGCCCAGGCGCTGCGCGTGATCATGTGCGAGCTCACGCGGCTCAGCTCGCACCTGGTCTGGCTGGGCACCAGCGGCATCGAGCTGGGCGCCATGAGCATGCTGATGTACTGCTTCCGGGAACGAGACGAGATCCTGAACCTGAACGAGGAGATCTCCGGCTTTCGGATGCACACGTCGTACATCCGACCGGGGGGCGTGATGGCCGACGCGACCGAGCGCTTCGGGGAGCTGCTGGACCGGTTCATCGAAACCATGCCGGCCCACATCGACGAGTACGAGGACCTCCTGACCGAGAACCCGATCTTCAAGGCGCGCACGATCGGCATCGGCCACCTCTCGGGGACCGACGCCCGCCGGCTGGGGGCGACCGGCCCCATGCTGCGGGGCTCCGGCGTCGAGTGGGACCTCCGCAAGGTGCACCCCTACAGCGGCTACGAGAAGTACGACTTCGAGCTGGCCCTGGAGCAGGAGGGCGACTGCTACGCCCGCTACCAGGTGCGCATGAAGGAGATGCGGGAATCGGTCAAGATCCTGCGCCAGGCCCTGGACCGGCTGCCGGAAGGGCCGGTCAACGTCGACGACCGCAAGATCCTGCCTCCGCCCCGGGAGGAGCTGGAGACCTCCATGGAGGCGGTCATCCACCACTTCAAGCTCTTCACCGAGGGGTACTCGGTGCCGCCCGGCGACGTCTACGTGGCGGTGGAGTCAGGGCGGGGCGAGAACGGCTGCTACATCGTCTCCGACGGCACCCACAAGCCGCGGCGGGTGAAGTTTCGTTCCGCCTCCTTCGTGAACCTGCAGGCGCTGGAGCGGATGGCGCTCGGCCACATGGTGGCGGACATGATCGCCATCATCGGCACCGCCGACACCGTGCTCGGCGACGTCGATCGATGAGCGCCCTCAGCGAGCACGTATTGAAAGAGATCGCGGAGCTGCCGGCTCGCTACCCCCAGCCACGCTCGGCCGTGATGCCGGCGCTCGACCTCGCCCAGGAGGAGCTCGGGCACCTGACCCCGGAGGCGATGAGCGAGGTGGCGGCTGCGCTCAAGCTCGACCCCGGCTACGTGGAGGGAGTGGCCACCTTCTACACGCTCTTCCACCTGGAGCCGGTCGGCAAGCACCACTTCTACGTCTGCACCAACCTGTCCTGCGCCCTCCGTGGCGCCAACCAGCTGGTGGAGCACCTGAGGTCCCGGATCGGCGTGCACGAGGCCGGCCAGGTCTCCGCTGACCGGCTCTTCTCCTACGAGGAGGTCGAGTGCCTGGGCGCCTGTGAGTACGCGCCCATGGCGCGGGTGGACCGCCGCTTCCACTACGACCTGACGCCCGAGAAGATCGACCAGCTGGTTGAACAGCGGCGTGGCTGAACCGCAGCTGCGAGGCAGCTACGGTCCAGGCGAAGGCCGCATCCTGACCGAGCACTTCGGCACCCGGGACCTCCACACGCTGAAGGTCTACGAGTCGGTCGGCGGCTACGGCGCCATGCGCAAGGCGATGACCGCGATGAAGCCGGAGCAGGTCCAGGAGGAGGTCAAGGTCTCCGGGCTGCGCGGCCGAGGCGGCGCCGGCTTCTCCACCGCCGCCAAGTGGAGCTTCGTCCCCCGCGACATCCCCGGCCCCCGCTACATCGTCTGCAACGCCGACGAGTCGGAGCCGGGGACGGCCAAGGACCGCTACCTCTTGGAGAACTGCCCGCATCTGCTGGTGGAGGGGATCGGCATCGCCAGCTACGCGATCGGCGCCCACCAGGCCTGGGTCTACATCCGGGGCGAGTACGACCTGCCCTACGAGATGCTGACCGCGGCGATCGCCGAAGCCCACCAGAAGCAGTACCTGGGCGACGACCCCTTCGGGACCGGCTACTCGCTCGACGTCCGCCTCTACCGCGGCCACGGGGCCTACATCTGCGGCGAGGAGACGGCGCTCCTGGAGTCGCTGGAAGGCAAGCGCGCCCAGCCCCGGTCCCGTCCCCCCTTCCCCGCCGTCAAGGGGGCCTGGGGCCGCCCGACGGCGCTCAACAACGTGGAGACGCTATCCACCCTGCCCTGGATCATCAGCCACGGGGGGGCCGAGTACGCGAAGCTGGGTACCGACCGCAGCAAGGGCACCCGCCTGTTCACCGTCAGCGGCCACGTGCAGCGGCCGGGCAACTACGAGATGGAGCTGGGCAAGCCCTTCCGGCACCTGATCATGGACCTGGCCGGCGGGCCCCTTCCCGGGCGCCGGATCAAAGTCTTCTGGCCGGGCGGCTCCTCGGCGCCGGTGCTCCCGGAGTCGATGCTGGACACCGCCACCGACCTGGAGTCGCTGGCCGCGGCCGGCTCCATGGGCGGCTCGGGCGGCGTGATCGTGATGGACGATTCCTACTGCCTGGTCGAGGGCGCCTACCGCCTGCTCCGCTTCTACGCGCACGAGTCCTGCGGGAAGTGCACGCCGTGCCGGGTGGGCGGCGACTGGGCCGTGCGCACCTACGAGCGCATCCTCTCCGGCGAGGGCGACCCCCACGACCTCGAGATCCTGGACCGCGTCCAGGCCGGCCTGCAGCAGGGCCGCTGCCTCTGCGGGCTGGGCGACTCGGCGGGCTGGGTGATCGAGTCGACCATGAAGCACTTTCGCGACGAGTACGAGGAGCACTGCCTGCGGAATGAGTGCTCAGCTGCGAAGCTGAAGGCGGCCAGTGCCTGACGCGCCGCCGGCCAAAGACCCGAACAGTGTCAGCCTGACCATCGACGGGCACCCGGTCACGGTGCCCAAGGGCACGCTGCTGGTGGAAGCCGCCAAGCGGGTCGGGATCGAGATCCCGGTCTTCTGCTATCACCACAAGCTGGACCCGGTGGGCGCCTGCCGGCTCTGCCTGGTCGACATGACCCCCGGCCCGCCCCGGCCCCAGACCGCCTGCACCACGCCGGCCGCCGAGGGCATGGTCGTGCGGACCCAGTCGGCCTCCGCGGTCGCCGCCCGCGCCGACATCCTGGAGTTCGAGCTGGTCAACCACCCGCTCGACTGCCCCATCTGCGACAAGGGCGGTGAGTGCCCGCTGCAGGATTACACCTTCCGCCACGGCTACCCGACCAGCCGCATCGACGCGCCGCGGCTGCACTTCAAGAAACCGATCCAGCTGTCGGAGAAGATCGCACTCGACCGCGAGCGCTGCGTCCTCTGCTACCGCTGCACCCGCTACTACGACGAGGTGGCCTGGGAGCAGGAGCTGACCACCGCCCAGCGCGGCGTGCACTCCTACATCGCCAGCGAGTTCGGCCGCCCGCTGCAGTCGATCTTCAGCGGCAACATCATCGACCTCTGCCCGGTGGGCGCCCTCACGTCGCGGGTCTGGCGCTTCGAGTCCAGGCCCTGGGATATGCAGCACACGGCCTCGGTCTGCTCGAAGTGCTCGGTCGGCTGCAACGTCACCCTCTGGGAGCGCCGCGGGCAGCTCGTGCGGGTGACCTCGCACGAGAACGACGAGGTGGACGACGGCTGGATCTGCGACCGCGGCCGGTTCGACTACACCGAGGCCAACGACCCCCGGCGGCTGCGGGTCCCGCAGCTGAAGGGGAGCCCGGCCGGCTGGGAGGCGGCGATGGACGCCCTGGCCGGTGGCCTGCGCGGTCGCGGCTCGCGGCTGGGCGTCTCCATCCCCCAGGACATCACCAACGAGGACGCCTTCCTGCTGACGCGGCTCCTGGCCGGCCCGCTGCAGGGCGCCCGGGTGGCGATGCAGCGCCGGACCTCGCTCCCGCCGCCGGACGGCCAGACCCTGAAGATCAGCGAGCTGGAGGAGGCGAAGGCCATCGTCGTGATCGCCTCCGACACCCGGGACGACGTGCCCGTGATCAACCTCCGGATCAAGAAGGCGGTCTCCAGGCGGGGGGCCGGCCTGCTGGTCGTGCATCCCGAGGACGTCGACCTGGACCGCCACCCGGGCGTGCACCACGTCTACTACGAGCTGGGCCACGCCGCCGAGGCGGTGCGCGGATTGAGCAGCAGCGAGGCGGGCGCAGCCGCGCTCCAGCAGGGCCCGGTCGCCATCCTCTACGGCGACGGCCGCGGGGCCGAGGACGCGAACGCGCTGGCGGCGGCGGTGGCGGAGCTGGCCCAGGGCAAGGACGCCCGGCTGCTTCCTCTCTACCGCGGCACCAACGAGCGCGGCGCCCTGGCCCTGGGCCTGGCGGTCAAGCCTGACGACCTGGCCGGCGTCGAGGCCCTGCTCTGCTGGGGACCGCCCGCGGTGCCGGTGCCGAAGAGCGTGAAATTCCTCGCCGTCTGGGACAGCCTGCTCCGGCCGGAGCACGGCCGGCCCCAGGTGCTCCTGCCCGACCAGAGCTTCGCCCAGCGCCAGGGCACCTACACC
>DATGVT010000453.1:0-6368 GCA_035300005.1 Candidatus Acidiferrales bacterium | reverse complement strand
GGGTCGCCGTCCTGGTGGTCTACCCGGTCCTGGCCGGGCTGGCCGCCTGGGCGACCACGCTGGCGATCACCGGCGCCTACGGCGACCAGTTCTGGGAGGTGACCGGGCTGGCCTCGCTGGCCACGCTGGCGGTGGGCGCTCCGTTGGCGGCGGCCGCCCGCCTGCTCGGGCCCGCCGGCCTGGGGCTGGGCGCCCTGGTGCTGGGCCCGGTCAGCCTGGTCTCGTCGGGCGGCCCGGTCGGCAGCCACCTGCTGCCAGACTTCTACCGGGCGCTGTCGCCCTGGATGCCGGCGACCGAGGCTTACAGCGCGCTGCGCGGCTCTCTCTTCTTTGTTGGCGCCGGCACGGCCGAGCCGGTGGCCCTGCTGGCGACCTGGAGCCTGGCCGGGATCGCCCTGCTCATCCTCTTCGACCTGGTTCTCTCCCGGCGGCGAGGTGCCACGGACAGGCCGGCGGCCGGGTCCTAACCGCAGCCGCGAGCAGATCCTCGCGGCCGCCCGCAAGCACTTCGCAAGCGCGGGCTACGACGGCGCGACCGTGCGCGGCATCGCAGCCACGGCGAAGGTCGACCCGGCTCTCGTGCTGCACTACTTCGGCTCCAAGGAGGGAGTGTTCAGGGCGGCGATCGAGTTTCCCCTCGACCCCGCCGAGGTCGTCGCCCGCCTGCTGGAACCTGGCCTCGAAGGCCTCGGCGAGCGCATGGTCCGGTTCTTCCTCGAGACCTGGGAGTCGCCCAGGGGCCGGCCCCTGCTGGCGATCCTGCGATCAGTGGTCAACCACGAGGACGCGGCCGGATTGATGCGTGGCTTCCTCAGCCGCGAGCTGCTGGGGCGCCTCGCCGCCGCGCTCAGGACCGACCGCCCGGACCTGCGGGCCAGCCTCGCCTTCAGCCACCTGATCGGCCTCGCGCTGGCCCGCTACATCGTCAAGGTCGAGCCGCTGGCCTCGGCCGACGCCGACACGCTGGCCGCCTGGGCGGGGCCGGTCATCCAGAAGTACCTAACCGGCCCCCTGCCGGGCTAGCTGCGCTCGATGTCGAGCTGGAAGTCAGGTGCGGAGCCCAGGCCGTCGAGGAAGGTCGCCTCCACCAGTTCGGCCGCCTCCGGGCTGGGTGCCGAGACCTCCTCGATCCAGTAGTTCACGCGATCGCCGTCCGGGGCGCTGAAACCAAGGCGCTCGAGGGCCGCGACCGCGCCGGGATTGGTCTCCACGGGTCCTTCCCCTCGCCGGATCGAGGCTTCGCAGTAGAGGCCGGGGCCACCGCCGCCGATGAACTGCACGAAGCGATCCAGGCCGTCCCTGGCCTGGTCGGTGGCGTCGGTCAGGATGACAAACGAATCTGAGTCGGCGGGCTGGCGCCGCAGCCAGTCGATCTCAGCTTGAATGGCCGCCAGCCGCTCGGCCCGGGAGCTCATCCGCGCAAGGGTAGCCGTCTAGGTCCCGCGGCGGACGTCGAGCTGGTAGGCCGGCGAGGCCTTGAAGACCTGGATGAAGATCGTCTCCACCATGACCGCGACGTCGTGGCTGGGCGCGGTGATCTGTGCGTTCCAGTAGTTGGGATGGCCGGCGTCCGGCGTCGAGAAGCCGAGCTTCCCGAGGGCCGCGATCGTGTCCGCGTCGCTCAAGTTCGGTCCATTCCCCTTCCGGATCGACGCCTCGGCAAAGAGCGGGCCTGGTTGGCCGCCCAGGAACTGCACGTAGCGATTGAGGCCGTCCTTTGCCGAATCGGAAGTGTCCGTGAGGACGAGGGAAAGGAACCCCGAGGTTGCCCGCAGCCAGTCGATCTCGGCCTGGATCCGGGCCACGCGGTCGCCACTGAACCCCGCCGGCAGAGCGCCGGCTGTCGGCGTCCTGCCGCCGGTGACCGGCGCCCCGCCGCAGGCCAGCAGCACCAGCGCCGCCGCCAGGACGGCCGGCCTCATCCCTCCGGCAGGCGCATCGCCAGGCGGCTGGTGATGATCCCGGTGTTGAGTCCGATCGTGCGCAGGCCGCCGAAGAAGCGCGCGTGCTCGATCTTGCAGCAGCGGTCCATCACCACCTCCAGGCCGGCGGCGCGGGCGATCTCGGCGCCCTCGGGGCTGATGACCCCCAGCTGCATCCAGAGCACCCTGGCGCCCACCTCCACCGCCTGGCGCGCGATCTCGGGCACCTCCCGCGAGGGCCGGAAGACGTCCACGATCTCGATCCGGTCGTCGCGGGCGGCCTGCGCCAGCGTGCCGTAGACCGGCCGCCCGAGGATCTCCTTCCCGTCATGGGTGGGGTTGACAGGGATGATGTGGTAGCCGTTGGCCCGCAGGTAGATGGCGGCGAAGTTGCTGGGGTGGTAGTAGTTGGACGAGAGGCCGACCATCGCGATGTTCCGGTAGCTGGTCAGGATCCGATAGCGGTCCCAGGCGGTCAGCCCGAAGTCGTTGCGCTCCCCGACCGCGCTCACCGTTGGTAGGGCGCCCCGAAGGCCTTGGAGAGGATGGAGTGGCCCAGCTCGCCGTCCTTCTCGGCCGGCGCCTGCACCTTCCGCTGCGAGCGCTCCAGCGCCTGCTCCAGGTCCCAGAGGATGTCCTCGGAGTCCTCGATCCCGATCGAGAGCCGGATCAGCTCGGGGCCGATCCCCGCCGCCCGCAGCTCGTCGTCGCCGAGTTGGACGTGGGTGGTGGAGGCGGGGTGGATGACCAGCGACTTGGCGTCGCCGACGTTGGCCAGGTGGCTGAAGAGCTGCACCGACTCGATGAAGCGCTTGCCCGCCTCGCGGCCGCCCTTGATGCCGAAGGTCATGATCGAGCCCGAGCCTTTGGGCAGGTACTTCTGCGCCAGCGCGTGGTAGCGGTTCGACTTCAGGCCGGGGTAGTTGACGTATTCGACGGTGGGATGCGCCTCCAGCAGCTCCGCCACCTTGACCGCGTTGGCGACATGCCGGTCCATGCGCACGTGCAGCGTCTCCAGGCCTTGCAGCAGCAGCCAGGCGGTGAAGGGCGCCATCGCCGGACCGTAGTCGCGCAGCATCTCCGCGCGCGCCTTCGTCAGCCAGCCGAAGTCGCCGAAGTACTCGAAGAAGCGGAGGTCGTGGTAGCCGCGTGAAGGCTCGGTCATGCCCGGGAACTTGCCGTTGTCCCAGGGGAAGCGGCCGCCGTCGACGATGACGCCGGCGATCGTGGTGCCATGGCCGCAGATGAACTTGGTGGCGGAGTGCACGATGATGTCCGCCCCCCACTCCAGGGGCCGGCAGAGGTAAGGCGAGGCGAAGGTGTTGTCGACCACCAGCGGCACCCCGGCCTCGTGGGCGACCCCCGCCACCCCCTCGATGTCGAGGACGTCGATCAGCGGGTTGCCCAGAGTCTCCGCGTAGAGGCACTTGGTCTGCGGCGTGATGGCGCGCCGCCAGGCGTCCAGGTCGTCGCCGTCGACCCAGACGGCGTCGATGCCGACCTTCCGGAAGCTGACGTCGAACTGCTGGACGGTGCCGCCGTAGAGGCGGCGCGCGGCGACGAACTGATCGCCCCCCTGCATCAGCGTGAAGAGCGCCAGGTGCTGGGCGGCCTGCCCGGAGGCGGTCGCGACCGCCCCGATGCCGTTCTCCAGGGCGGCGATCCGCTCCTCGAACACGGCCACCGTTGGATTCATGATCCGCGAATAGATGTTCCCGAAGCGCTGCAGCGCGAAGAGGTTGGCGGCGTGGTCGGTGTCCTCGAAGACGAAAGCGCTGGTCTGGTAGATGGGAACCGCGCGGGCTCCGGTGACGGGGTCCGGACGCTGGCCAGCGTGGACCGCCAGCGTGTCGAAACCGAACGCCTTCTCCGACCGGCGTGACGACTTCTTTGCCCCAGCCATGGCCGCAGTTTAGTTGGCTACCCTATCCCCTCGTGCGGGTGACGCTGTCGGAGGTCGAGCCGGACCAGCTGCCGCTCGACGCCCTCGCCGTCGCGGTTGCCGCCGGCGAGCCGCTGGCGGGCGGGGCGGCCGAGCTCGACGGCCAGCTCGGCGGGCTGCTTCGCGAGCTGCTGGCGGGCGAGATGAAGGGCCGCATCAACGAGCTGCTGCCGGTCCCCACCGGCGACCGCATCGCGCCGCGCCGCGTCCTCCTCTACGGGCTGGGAGCCGCCCGCGACCTGGACGGCCAGCGCCTGCGCTTCGCCCACCAGGAGCTGGTGCGCGCCGCCCGCACCTACGGCTACCGGCGCCTGGGCGTGCTCCGGTCCGGGCCCCTGGACGAGGACAGCCTGGCGGCGGTCGTCGAGGGCTGCGTCATGGGCGGCTTCGAGCGCCGCAACCGGCAGACCGGGAGCGGGCCGGGCCCGCTGGACGAGCTGGTGCTGGCCGGCTTCACGCCCGGCCACGACCTCGAGGTGGCCGCCGCCCACGAGCTGGGGGAGGCGGTCAACCGCGCCCGCGAGTGGTCGAACGCGCCCGCCAACGAGCTGACTCCCGACGTGCTGGCGCAGGCGGCCAGGGTGATCGCCGACAGCCACGGCCTGGAGTTCGAGGTGCTCGGGCCCGCCGAGCTGCGGGCCGGCGGCTACAACCTCCTGCTCGGCGTCGCCGCCGGCTCCGCTCAGCCGCCGCGGCTCATCCGCCTGCGCTGGCGCGGGGCCGAGGGCCTGCCCAGGCTGGCGCTGGTCGGCAAGGGCATCACCTTCGACACCGGAGGCATCTCCCTCAAGGATCCCCTGCACATGAGCCGGATGAAGGGCGACATGGCAGGGGCCGCGGCCGCCCTGGCCGCCATCCAGGTCATCGCCCACCGGCGGCTGCCGCTCGACGTCACCGCCGTGCTGGCCGCGACCGAGAACATGCCCGGCGCCAGCGCCCAGCGGCCGGGCGACGTCTGGGTGTCGGCCGACGGCAAGACCGTGGAGGTGGTCAACACGGACGCCGAAGGCCGCCTGGTGCTCGCCGACGCCGTCACCCATGCCCTGCGCAACGGCGCCACGCACGTGCTCGACCTGGCCACCCTGACCGGCGCCGCCACGATCGCGCTCGGCCACGCCGGCACCGCGGCGATCAGCAACGACGACGGCTTCTGGGGCCAGGTCGCCGAAGCCGGCCGCCGAGCCGGGGAGCGGCTCTGGCGGCTGCCGGCCTACCCCGACTACCGGGTCCTGCTGCGGAGCCAGATCGCGGACCTCCGCAACTCCGAGTACGGCGAGGCGGGCACCATCGCCGGCGGCATGTTCATCGGCGAGTTCGTGCAGGGCAAGCCCTGGGTCCACCTGGACATCGCGGCCAGCTCCTGGAACACCAACGCCGAGCTGACCACGGTCCCGCGTGGCCCCAGCGGCGTCGGCACCCGCACCTGCGTCTACCTGGCGGAACTGCTGGCGGCCGGCGCGCGTTAGGGTAAACAGGGTGCTGAAGAAGGGGCATCGGATGATCTGGCGATCCTGGCGAGCCGAGGGGCCAGTCAGCGGGTGGCGGGCGAGGAGTGCATCTGGATGATGCATGACGAAGACGGCCGGGGCCCGCTGGCAGCCAACTCGGCCGGACCCGGGGGCCCCGCCCGAAGGGAAGGGGTGGCGGGTCCAGAGGGCCGATGCCGCCTCCAGAATGGGGGCGGGCACCCCTTCTTCAGCGTCCTGTAATACAAGACTGTGAGCATCCTCCAGTCGATCTCCAGCCCGGCCGACGTGCGCAGGCTCGACGAGCGCGAGCTGGCCCAGCTGGCGGCCGAGATCCGGGCCTTCCTGATCGAGAGCATCTCGCAGACCGGCGGCCACCTCTCGCCCAACCTGGGGGTGGTCGAGCTCACGCTGGCGCTGCACCGGGTTTTCGAGAGCCCCTCCGACGCCCTGGTCTGGGACACCGGCCATCAGGCCTACGTGCACAAGATCGTCACCGGCCGCCGCGACAGCTTTGCGAGCCTCCGCCAGGAGGGCGGCATGTCGGGCTATCCGTCCCGGTCCGAGAGCGAGCACGACCGGGTCGAGAACAGCCACGCCAGCACCTCGCTCTCCTACGCCCTCGGCATGGCCGAGGCACGGCTGCGGCGCGGCGTCCCCGGACACGTGGTGGCGGTGATCGGAGACGGCGCCCTGACCGGAGGCATGGCCTACGAGGCGCTCAACCAGATCGCCCACCTGCAGCCCCCCAACCTGGTGCTGGTGCTGAACGACAACGGCCGCTCCTACGCTCCCACCGTAGGCGGCCTGGCGCGCCACCTGGGGCAGCTCCGCATCGACCCCCGCTACGAGCGCCTGAAGGAGGAGATCTCCCACCGCCTCCGCGAGCTGCCGCTGGTGGGCGAGGCCGCCGACCAGGCCGCCTTCCGCGTCAAGGAGAGCCTCAAGCAGCTGCTGCAGCCGACCACGGTCTTCGACGCCCTGGGTCTCAAGTACGCGGGTCCGGTGGACGGGCACGACCTGACCGCCCTGGAGGAC
>DATGVT010000452.1:0-2735 GCA_035300005.1 Candidatus Acidiferrales bacterium | reverse complement strand
TGCGCCTGCCCTTCCAGCTGGACGAGCCGGACGAGGTCTACTACTCGAACCGTCCCGCCGGCGGCGGCGTCTACCTCGTCTACGGCAGCCGGCCGGGCATCCCGGTGGCGTCGGAGACCGGCGTGGCGGTGCTGGTGGGCGAGTTCCAGGGCCGGGCCGACCAGAACCTGTTTCTGAAGGGCGTCGGCCCGGGAACCACTGTGGAGCAGGTGACCGTCAACGGCCTGCCCGGCATCTGGGTGTCGGGTGCCCCACACCAGTTCTTCTACACGGATCCGGACGGCCGAGTGCAGATGGAGACCCTCCGCCTCGCCACCAACACGCTGCTCTGGACGTCGCAGGACGGAGTCCTCTACCGCATCGAGGCCAGTGTCACCAAGCAGCAGGCGCTGGCGATCGCCGAGTCCATGCGGTAACCGCTCGGCCCCTCCCCACCCCTCCCCGCGGGGCGGGGAGGGTCAAGGCTAGCCCTTGCGGCTCCCGGTCATGGAGACGTTGCCGTTGAGCATGGCGCCGTCCTCGATGGTCAGCCGGCCGGTGCGGACGTTTCCGTTGATGGAGCCCTTGCCGGCCAGAAGCAGCCGCCTGGCGGTCACGTCGCCGGTCACCGTGCCCCGGACGGCGATGTCCTTTCCCTGCACGATCGCGTTGACGGTCGCCGTGTCCTCGATGCTGACGTCGCCGGCAGCCTGCAGCTCCCCCTCGGCCGTGCCGGCGACCTTCAGAGCGCCCTGCACGTTCAGCTTCCCGACCAGGCTGTCGCGGGGGCCCAGAAAGACCAGGTTCGACTCCGGTGCGCCGTCCTCGGCCGGCATCGCCGCCGCCTCCGTTTCCATCTCCATTTCCCCCAAGCCGAGTCACGAGCTGGTGATGCACCTTCGATTATCCCGCGCCGGGAACCGGCACGGCCGCCTCGGTGTAAGAGGCGCGGAGGTGTCCAGATGAAAGCGGTCCTGGTTGCCCTCGGAGCGCTCCTGCTGGCCGTGTCCTGCGGCTCTCCGATCCCGCGGGCCCAGGGGCCGCTGCCCAAGCTGGGCTCTGGACTCGACCTCTTCGTGGCCGGCGACCTGCAGCGGGAACGCGGTGTCGCCATCCTCGACGCTGGCAGCGGCCTGCTGGAGCGCCGGCTGCCGATGGGCGTCCTCAGCGCCGATGGCAAGCGGCTCTTCGCACCGCAGGGAGAAAGCCTGCAGATCCTGGATTCGGGCTCAGGCACCCAGGTCGGAGACGTCAAGCTACCCAGGCGTTATGAGCTGCCGCCGGCGACGCTGGGCGGGCTGCCCGGCGGCCTGTCGCCGAACGGACGCTGGCTGGTTCTGCAGGCCGTCGAGCCCCTTCGAACGCAGGCGCCGCCCAGGAAGAGCCTGTTCGCGGTGGTCGACACCACGCTCAAGGAGAAGCCGAAGACATTCGAGGCGGACGGCTTCTACGAGTTCGACGCCGTCAACAACGCGGGCAGCAACCTCTACCTGATCCACCACCAGCCGGGCAGCCAGAACTACAAGGTCGAGGTCTACGACCTGGTCCGCAACCGGCTGACCGGCTACTCCGTCACCGACAAGACCGAGCCCAACGAGCCGATGTACGGCACCCGGCTGTCGGGCGTGTTCTCGCCTGACGGGGCCTGGCTCTACAGCGTCTACATGAACACTCAGAAGGGCCCTTTCATCCACGCCCTCAACCTGAACGACCAGTACGCCTGGTGCATCGACCTGCCCACCCAGGGCAAGGGCTCGGTAGGCCAGTTCATGTGGTCGCTGGCGCTGAATCCGGGCGGCAGCAAGCTCTACGCGGCGAACGCCGCGCTGGGGCTGGTCTCCGAGATCCCGCTCGGAACCAATGGCAAGCCCAAGGTCACCCGGACGGCCTCGGTCGGCGCCGCGCCGCAGGCCCGAAGCCTCTTCTGGAAGGACGCCGAGGCGAAGCGCCTGGTCTCTTCCGCCGCCGCCGTCTCACCCGATGGCAGGACGCTCTACTTGGGCGACACCGACCTGGTCGCTCTCGACACCGCCAGCCTCCAGGTGCGGAGCCGCTCGCTCAGCAGCTGGCGCCTGCAGAGCCTGGCCGCCAGCCCGGACGGCACCTGGCTCTTCGTCGTGGGCGAGGACGGCCGGGTGGGCCGCGTGGAAATGGCGACCGGCCGGCTGGCGCAGGAGTTCGGCACCGGCATGTTTCCGATGGGGCTAGTCAGGGTCAGCGCCAGGGCCTGATAGGCTCGGCCGGTTGGCCGAGGTCCGGATCGAGAGGCTGAGCTGGCCCGAGGTGGAGGCGGCGCTGGCCGCGGGGAAGCGCACCGCGATCGTGTGCGCCGCCGCCTCCGAGCAGCACGGTCCGCATCTCCCCGAGGCCACCGACGCGCTGCTCGGGGAGGTGATCGCGGTCCGCCTCGCGGAGGAGCTGGGCGACGCGCTGGTGGCGCCGGTCATCCGGCCCGCCTGCTCGGACCACCACATGGCCTTCCCGGGCACCATCACGATCAGCGCGGACCTCCTGACGGCGCTGCTCGACGCCTACCTGGAGAGCCTCGGGAGGCATGGCTTCCGCCGCTTCGTGGTCTTCTCCAGCCACGGCGGCAACTTCCCCGTGCTCGCCGACTGGGCGCACCGCCGGCCCCGGCCCGACGTGATCGTGCTGAGCGACATCGAAGGCTTCCTGGAGGCCATGCGCGAGGGCATGCGCAAGCACGGCCGGGATGACGACTACGGGGTGCACGCCGACCTGATGGAGACCTCCGA
>DATGVT010000451.1:0-5727 GCA_035300005.1 Candidatus Acidiferrales bacterium | reverse complement strand
CCTGAGCCCTAGGAGAGGGTGGCGCCAGGAGGAGCGCATCGGCTGATGCGTGACGACGCGGCGCCGGGACCCTCGACACCGGGATCGGTCCGCATGGGCGACGCAGGACCGGCGGCCGGCCGGGACCGCCACCTTCTTGGTGGCGGCTAGGACCTGAGGAAGGCTGGGGGCGTTCCCTGGCGCCGGCCCTCGGCCAGGTCCTCCCAGTTGGGGTAGCCCGTGCTGCGGAGGCCGGCCAGCTCCCGCTCCAGGTCGTACACGACCCGCCGGTGCTCGCAGCGGCCGTCGCTGACGACCAGGTAGCTGGCCCGCCAGTCGCCGTCCCAGGGCATGCCGGCGCTGCCCGTGTTGGCCACCGTGAGGCCGTCGAGCCGCCGGACGAAACCCCGATGGATGTGGCAATAGACCGCCAGCCCGGCGCCGAGCGGGCCGTAGATGTCGAGGAGGAGGCGTTCATCGGCGTCGGGCCGGATCCCTTTCCAGAGGTCACCGGGCACCGCGTGCACCAGCGCCAGCTCGGCCGATCTGCGCCACTCGAGCGGCAGCCGGCGCAGCCAGCCGACGCGGTCCTTCCCCAGCAACCGCGTGGTGGCGGCGATGGGGGCGCGAAAGTGCGGCCTGCCCTCCGGTTCCTTCCAGAGCGCCTCGTCGGTGTTGCCCAGAACGCCCGGCCAGCCCAGCTCGCGGACTCGGTCCAGCACCTCGGCGGGGTGAGGCCCGTTGAGGACCAGGTCGCCGCCATGGACGACCAGGTCCGGCTTGACCCGCTCCAGGTCGGCGATCACGGCCTCCAGCGCGGGCAGGTTGCCGTGCACGTCGGCGACCAGGGCGATCTTCACCGCCTCACCGGCTGGGCAGGCTTGACGTCGAACAGGCGTTCGATTAGCCTCAGCTCAGCCCGCCCATGCCCAGCGTCCCCGCACTCGACCTCTCCCGACTCCAGGGCGACATCACCCTCGACCACCTGCTGCCGGCAGCCGAGGCCACGTTCGCGCCCCTGCCGCCGGACGTGCCGGCCGAGCTGGCGGTTGCGCTGCAACGCCGCGGCATCGAGCGGCTCTACTCGCACCAGGCCCAGGCGCTGCGCGCGGCCCGCGCCGGCCGCCATCTGGTGGTGGTCACCCCGACCGCCAGCGGCAAGACCCTCTGTTACAACCTGCCCGTCCTCTGGCGCATCCTCGAGCGCCCCGAGAGCCGCGCGCTCTACCTCTTCCCGACCAAGGCGCTGGCGCAGGACCAGCTGGCGGAGCTGGGAGCCCTGAAGTCCGGCCTCCCGATCGACCTTCGGGTCGACACTTACGATGGCGACACGCCGCCGGGCCAGCGCACCGCCATCCGCGAAGCCGGGCACATCGTCCTCACCAACCCGGACATGCTGCACACGGGCATCCTGCCGCACCACACCCGCTGGCGGAAGCTCTTCTCCAGCCTCGAGTTCGTGGTCGTCGACGAGCTGCATACCTACCGCGGCCTCTTCGGCAGCCAGGTCGCCAACGTGCTGCGGCGGCTGCGCCGGGTGTGCGAGTTCTACGGCTCTCGGCCCCGCTTCATCTGCGCCTCCGCCACCATCGCCAACCCCCGCCAGTTGGCGGAGCGGCTGCTGGAGGAGGAGCAGGTCGAGCTGATCGATCGCAGCGGCGCCCCGCGGGGCGAGAAGCGCCTGGTCTTCTACAACCCGCCGCTGCTGAACCGAGAGCTGGGCGTCCGTCGCAGCTCGCTGCTGGAAGCTCGCCGCCTGGCGGCGCCCTGGATCCGGGGCGGCGTGCAGACGATCCTGTTCTGCCGCAGCCGGCTGCAGGTGGAGGTGATGCTCAGCTACCTGCGCCAGGAGCTGTCGCCCCGCCTGGACGCGAGCCGCCGGGTGCGCGGCTACCGGGCCGGTTACCTGCCGCTGCAACGGCGGGAGATCGAGGCCGGACTGCGCTCGGGCGAGGTGACGGGGGTGGTCAGCACCAACGCGCTCGAGCTCGGCATCGACATCGGCAGCCTGCAGGCGGCGGTGCTGGTCGGCTACCCGGGCACGATCGCCTCCACCTGGCAGCAGCTGGGCCGGGCCGGACGCCGGAGCGGTTCGATCGCCGTCTTCGTCGCCTCCAGCTCCCCGCTCGACCAGTTCATCGTCCGCCATCCCGAGTACTTCCTGGGCTCCGACCCCGAGGAGGGCCTGATCGACCCCGACAACCTGCTGCTGCTGGCCGGCCACCTGCAGGCGGGGCTCTTCGAGCTGCCCTTCGCCGAGGGCGAGCGCCTGGGCCGGGCCGAGGTCGAGCGCCTGCTGCAGCTCTTCGAAGAGGACGGCTCCGCCACCCACTCCGGCGGGCGCTGGTTCTGGAGCCGGGAGGCTTACCCGGCCGAGGGCATCTCGCTGCGCAGGATGGCCGCCGACAACGTCGTCATCGTGGACCAGTCCGGACCCCGGCCGGAGGTGATCGGGGAGATGGACCAGTTCTCGGCCCCCACGCTGCTGCACGAGGAGGCCGTCTACCTGCACGAGGGGGCCCAGTACCACGTCGACCGCCTGGACTGGGAGCAGAAGAAGGCCTACGTGCGCCCGGTCGAGGTCGACTACTACACCGACGCCCTGCTCTCCGCCTCGGTGCAGGTGCTGGACACCTTTGCTGGACCCGACGCGGAGCCCCTCCAGCGCTCCCACGGCGAGGTCAAGCTGACCGCCCTCGCCTCCATGTTCAAGAAGATCCGCTTCCACACCCACGAGAACATCGGCTCCGGACCCATCCACCTGCCCGAGCAGACGCTGCACACGACCGCCTACTGGGTCTGCGTGCCGCAGGGGGGAGCGGCGGGGGAAGGGCGAGAAGTCCTGGAGGCGGGTCTCCAGGGCGTGGCGCACGCGCTGCGCCACGTGGCCAGCCTGCGCCTGATGTGCGATCCCCGAGACCTGGGCTCGGTGGCCGAGGTCCGCTCCGCCACCACCCGGCTGCCCACCGTCACCGTATACGAGTTCTACCCGGGCGGGGTCGGCTACGCCGCCCGGCTTTACGAGCTGCACGAGGAGCTGCTGCGGCAGGCGGCGGAGCTGGTGCGGGAATGCCCCTGCGCCGCCGGCTGCCCCTCCTGCGTCGGGCCGCTGCACCTCATCGAGGGGGCCAAGCAAGCGTGCTTGCGGCTGCTGGCGGGCCAGGACGGGCTGGCGGCGAGAGCGGCGGTGGGCGGGCGCGCCGAGGCCTAGAAGAGGGTGGCGCTAGGAGGAGCGCACCTGGTGGTGCGCGACGACGAAGCGCCGGGGCCCTCGACAACGGCAGTCGGCCCGCACGAGCGACGCCGATCCGTCGGTGGCTCGGCCTGGACCGCCAACGGCCTCAGGGAACGCCTTAACCGTCTAGGGGCTCCCCGGCCGCCGCCGCGCCGCGCTCACCCGGACCCGCCGCGCGGCTTCGAGCCGCTGCTCACGCCCTACGGGCTGGCCTGGCGGCGGCTGGACTTCCTGAACCAGCCGCCCACCTCGGCGGCCGCCGGCTTCGCCTACCTGGACACCGAGACCACCGGGCTGGCCGGCGGCACCGGCACCCTGGCCTGGGCGGCCGCCGTGGCCAGGGTGCAGCCGGGCGGGCTGGAACTCGCCCAGCTGATCCTGCTCGGCCCCGGCCAGGAGCCACCGATGCTGCACGCGCTGCAGGAGGAGATCCGTGACGCCCCCGGGCTCGCGACCTACAACGGGGCTTCCTTCGACCTGCCTCTGCTGCGCACCCGCTGGGTCCTGGCCCGGATGCCGGGCGACCTCGAGCACGGGCCCCACACCGACCTCCTGCGGCTGGCGCGCTCCCTCCTCCGCCCGCGGCTCCAGAGCTGCACGCTGCGCACGGTCGAGCTGCGCTACCTGGGCTTCGAGCGCGAGGAGGACCTGCCCGGCGCGCTGGCCCCCGAGGCCTACTTCCGCTTCCTGCGCTTCGGTGCCCGGGACCTGCTGGAGGCGGCCCTGGAGCACAACCGGCAGGACGTCCTCAGCCTCTACCACCTCCACCACCGGCTGCAGCGGCGGCTGCAGGGCAGGGAGCTGGACATGCGGGCCGCGGACTGGCTCGCGCTCGGCCGGCACCTCTGGCGGAGGGGACGCCGGGCCGACGCCTGGCGCGCCTTCCGCTGCTCGGCCGAGCTGCGGGAGGGCGAGGACTCCGAGAAAGCGGCCGAGCTGATCGCGCGCCGGTTGCGCCGGCTCCGCCGGCGGGCCCTACGCCGGGGCCGGGACCGCCACCTCCGCGACCGCGACCGCCGGGTCGCCCTCCTGGACCAGCGCCCGCAAGGCTTCCACCAGCTTGGGATCGAAGGCGTGCCCGGCTTCTGAGGCCAGGCTGTCGATGGCCTCCAGCGGGCTGCGCACCTGTCCGGAGCGGCCGGCCGTCCGCTCCTCGTAGGCGTCGGCAAGGGCGACGATGCGGGCCTCGACCGGGATCGCCTCGCCGGCCAGCCGGTCGGGGAAGCCGCCCCCGTCCCAGCGCTCGTGGTGGTGGCGGATGCCCTTCCTGACCTCGGCCGGGAAGGGCGCCCGGGCCACCACCTGCTCGCCCATCTCAGCGTGCTCGGGCGGCTCCTCGTCGCCCAGCGGTCGCGCCAGGGCCAGGTGGCCCACGTCGTGGAGGAGCGCTGCGTGCCGCAGCGCCTCCAGCTCGGCGACCGGGTAGCCGGCCCGCCGGCCGACCGCCTCGGCCACCGCCGCCACCCGGCTCGAGTGGCCGTGCCAGCGGTTCTCGCGGAGGTCGATGACGTGGGCCACCGCCAGCGCCACCTGGGGCCCGAACTCGACCAGCGTGTCGACGAGCGTCTCATCGGCCGACTGCAGGCGCCGGACCAGGCTGGCGAAAGTCCGGGCTCGGTCCTTGCCTTGCCGCTTGGCCAGGTAGAGCGCCTGGTCGGCTGCCATGACCAGCTCCTCCGCCGAGTGGGCGTCCTCGGGGTAGGAGGCCACCCCGATGCTGAAGGTCAGCTGGTGGTCGGGCACAGTCCCGATCTTCGCCGCATGGACGTTGGCCACCACGCGGTCGGCCAGCACCGCCGCCCCGTCCGGCCCCGCGTCCAGCAGCACCACGGACAGCTCGTCGCCCCCGTAGCGGGCGACCAGGTCGTGAGTCCTGACCGTCGAGCGTACGACCCGCGCGCCCGAGCGCAGAACCAGGTCCCCGTGCTGGTGGCCGACGGTGTCGTTGACCTGCTTGAAGTGGTCGAAGTCGATCAGCATCACCGAGACCGGCTGGCCCCGGCGGTTCGGCCTCGAAAAGGCGGCCCCCAGGCGACGCCGGAACTCGCGGTGGTTGAGCAGCCCGGTGAGGCCGTCGGTGGTCGCCTCCTGGGTGCTGCGCTGATAGTGGAGGGCGTTGGCCAGGGGGACCGCGGCGCTGCCGGCCAGGGCGTTGATCATGAACAGGTCCTCGTTGCTGAACGCCTTCCCGTCCGAGGTCAGGCTGAGGAGAGCCGTCACCCCGTCACCGGAGGCGACCGGGACGACCATGCCGGTGCGGTTGGCCACGAATGCGGCCTCGCCGGAGCGGGCGACCTGGCCGAGCAGGTCCTCGGCCAGCACGTCCGCCTCCTTGGAGTCGCCCTTATCGTCCTTCTTGTCCGCCTTCTCCTCCTTCTCCTCCTTCTTCTCTGCCGGCGGCGGAGCCAGCGAGGCGGTGGCGGCCTTCTGGAAGCCGTCCTCGAAGGCCAGCACCAGGTCACCCTGCTGGGCGGCGGTCATCCGGAGCGCCTGGTCGACGATGACCTGGAAGA
>DATGVT010000450.1:0-1893 GCA_035300005.1 Candidatus Acidiferrales bacterium | reverse complement strand
AACGCCGAGGTGTACTTCCAGAGTCCGAAGGCAGACCCTGTCCTGGCGGCTTGGCAGTACGGGCTGGGACGGAGCCTGGCCTGGACCAGCGACTCCAACGGCCGCTGGACGGCCGGATACCTGCGCTCGTCCGTGTCCCAGATCCTGTTCGCGCGCATGGTGGGCTGGACGCTGCCCAGCGCGCAGGGCGGGCGGCTGAAGCTGGAGGCGGTGCCCAGCGGCGACGGCCTGGAGGTGACCGCCAGCGGGCAGGAGACGAGCGGCGCCACCCTTTCCGTGACGGTGGTGCGGCCCGACCTGAGCACGGAGACGGTCGCGCTGCCCGCGCACGGCTCGGGGCAGTGGCAGGGCCGGGTCCCGGCGGCGCAGGTCGGGACCTACGTCCTGCACGGGCAGCTCAAGCGGCAGGGGAGCGTGCTGGCGGAGAGCGAGCTGGCGGTCGCCGTCCCCTACTCGCCCGAGTACCTGGACACCGGCCTCGACGAGCCCTTGCTGCGCGAGCTGGCCAAGGAGGGCGGCACGCTGCTGGCCCGCCCCGAGCTGGCCTGGAAGCAGCCGGCTCTGCCGGTGCCGGTGTCCACGGACGTCTTCTGGCTGCTGCTCCTGCTGGCGGTGGTGCTCTGGCCGCTGGACGTGGTCATCCGGCGCCTGATGGTGTCGCCCGGCCAGGCTCTGTCGTTCGCCCGCTCGCTGGTCCAGCTGCGGCGGCCGGTCGAGATCACGGTCGAGGTGCCGCCGGAGCTGGCGCGGCTGCGGCGGCGGGTCTCGCTGGCGCGGCAGCGGCCGGAGGGGGCGCCGCCGGTGGTGACACCCGCGGCGTCCGCGTCGGAGCCGGCGGCGGCGAAGTCGGCCGAAGCCGACCAGCAGACCGAGGAGGCGCTGTCAGCCCGGCTGCTGGAAGCCCGGCGCCGGCGGCGGGGAGGGGGCTAAGCGGGCTGGGTAGAATCGGGGGTCGCGCCCACGTAGCTCAGGTGGCAGAGCATTTCCTTGGTAAGGAAAAGGTCCCCGGTCCGAATCCGGGCGTGGGCTCCACGACCTCGATGAGGCTCGATTTCGTATTCATTTCGAGGCTTCTGGAACGGAATGGGCGACTGACCGGAAACGACCGGGAAACGGACCGGAACTTGCCGTAATAAAAGGTCTGTTTGTGGTCCCTGGCCCAAATGGAGGGCCAACATGCCGACCACAGTGCGTGTCATCCAGGGTCGTCTAGCGGAGTCAGAGCCACACCGAACGTCGGCGATCGAGGCCGCCTAAACACCGTGCCTTCCATTGCGGACGCGGCCGCTAACCCATGCCTCCCACTGCGGTGTCGGAGACTCTTGGGTCCGCCCTGATTCGATGAGATCCTCGGTGGGGTGGCTCGTCGACGTCGCGGCCATCGACCGGGCGCGCATTCTGCGCGGCTGGACCCGCCGTGACCTCGGCCGGCATGCCCGGGTCGACGAAGGGCACTCTCTGCGACCTTTTCGCTGGCCGCCGGCGACCGACCTTCGGCACTCTTCGTGCCGTCTGCTTGGCTCTTGGGCTGACGCTGGACGAGGTGATTAGCTTCTCGGCGCATGCGTAGATCTATCGGTAACGAAGGTTGTCTCGGCGCCGTTCAACTGAGATGAAGGCGTTAGGCCTGTTGGCGGCAGTGGTTGTTCTGTGCTCCTGCGGCTCTGCAGGGAAGTCGCCGAGCGGATCGAACTCGCCTCAGGCGTCAGCGGCCAGAACCGCGTCAGCGCCGAGGCAGGGAAGCCCGGTTCCGAGCGTTTCGCCGCTGCCGAGTCTGCCGCCAGTCGCGCTGGCTCAGTTTCCCAGCTGCCACCTCCCTTACATCAAGGGTCCAGCAGGTGGCGCCGGGAACCTCGCTGGCGGCTTCGTGGAAGGACCGCAAGGGGTCTGGAC
>DATGVT010000449.1:0-7567 GCA_035300005.1 Candidatus Acidiferrales bacterium | reverse complement strand
CGTGTATACGGATGGGCCGGACAAGTCCGGCCCCTACTTTTGGGCCGGACAAGTCCGGCCCCTACTTTTGGGCCGGACAAGTCCGGCCCCTACTTGCCCAGGCCCCTGCCGCCTCAGGCGGGCAGCACGACTGCCACGCCGAGCAGCAGGACCGTGTATACGTGCGGGCCGGACAAGTCCGGCCCCTACTTTTGGGCCGGACAAGTCCGGCCCCTACTTGCCCAGGCCCCGCTTGGCCGCATCCTGGATGAAGGAGCTGTCGATCAGCTTGGTGAGGTCGAAGTTCTTCACCTTGTCGTTGTTCTTGCCCAGCTGCGCCTGGGCTGCGGCCAGCTGCTCCGGTTTGCTGTAGGGCAGCGACTGGACGATCCCGGAGTAGAGGTCGTAGCCGGCGCTGAGCGCCACCTGGTCGGTCGACTTCGTGTACTTGCTGAGGACCTGGATGGCGTAGGCCCGATCCTTCTTCTCCCGGGCGATGCCCTCGATGATGCTGTCTACGTAGCGCTGGACCACGTCCCTGTGGGTGGCGATCCAGGAGCGGCGGGCGACGAGGGACGTGTTGGCGACCGGAATCTTCTCCTTGGCCAGGTTCAGCAGCACGTTGAAGTTCTTCGCGTCCAGCTGCAGGGACTCCGGCGGCTTGGACACCGTGACCTGCGCCTGGCCGCTCAGCATGGCCGCGATCACGTTGGGCACGGAGCCGGTGTTGATGTACTGCACGTCCTTGTCGGGGTCGAGGCCGATCCGCTGCAGGGCGATGTGCAGGGAGATGTCCAGGCTGGCCCCCGGCCGGGTGATGGCGGCTCGCTTGCCCTTCAGGTCGGCGGCGGTGGTGAGGCCGGGCGCCGCGTAGAGCGAGTAGGGGCTGAACGGCGTCAGGGTCCCGAGCATGACCAGGTCAGCTCCCTGGGCGGCGGCGCTCATGACCTCGGAGCCGCCCAGGTGGTCGATATCGATCTGGCCCGAGAGCAGGGCCGGGATGCCCTGCGTGCTGGTCACCTGCTGCACGTTGGCCGTCAGCTGCCGCTTGCTGAAGAACCCTGCCTCCTGGGCGATGTAGAGGGGCAGGTTGTCGGCCACCGGCTCGGAGTAGCCGACGTTGATGGTGGCCGGCTCCAGGGGGGCGGCCGGCGACGGGTTGGCGGTGGCGCCCCCGCAGGCGATCGCCAGCAGCATGACGATCGCGGACAGCCTGGCCGGAAGCACTACTTGGGCAGCGGGAAGGCGAAGAGGCCGCCGTCGAAGTCCTTCTGGTCCTGCACGTAGATGACGCGGTTGGTCTGGTCATAGGCGACCGAGTGGCTGCCCACCGCGGTGGGCACCGTGGCCAGCATCGCCACCGGCGCGGTGGCGTTGAAGACGGCCAGGTGGGGACCAGGTGACCCGCCGCTGGTGAAGTTGCTGGCCGCGAAGAAGAACCGGTCCGCCTTGTCGTCGTAGAGCGTCATGTCGCCGGCGCCGGTCTTGTCGAAGACGGTGACCACCTTGCCCGCCTTCAGGTCCCAGAGCACCCCCATCGGCTTCTTCTTGTTCCCGCAGCCCAGCAGCGCCTGGTTGGTCTTCGGGTTGATCGCCAGGCCCTGCGGGTTGCAGGGGACGCCGACGTCGAACTTCTTGACCAGCTGGTCCTTGGCGGGGTCGAACTGGGCGATGACGTTGTCGTCGGACAGCGTCAGGTACATCATCCCGTCGGCCGAGTCGTAGCGCGGCTGCTCCAGGCCCCCTTCGCTGACCTTGTCGAACTTCTTCAGGATCTTGTCGCTGACGGCGTCGATCACGGTCACGAAGCCGTCGTTGCTGTTGGCGACGTAGATCTTGTGGTCCTTGGGGTCGTAGTCGAGCTCGTCGGCGCGGCCCTTGCCGCCCGTCTTCAGGGTCGCGATCACCTTGAAGGTCTTGAGGTCGATCACCGAGACCGTGCTGTCGTTGTTGCCGGTGTAGAGCTTGTTCAGGTCCTTGGCCAGGATGACGCCGTTGGGGGCGGTGCCGCCGAGATCGATCGTGCGCAGATAGCGGGCGTAAGGCTTCGACACGTCGAGGACGTCCACGCCGAAGTCGGTGCGGTCGGCCACGTAGAGCAGGTGGCTGCTCTGGTCGATGACCATGATGTCGATGGAGGCCGTCTTGGCCGTGATGGGCGGGATCTCGACGTGGGTCAGCACTCCAGCCGGGAGAGCTGACGGGGTCGGCTCGGCGGGGGACGAGGTCCCTCCGCAGGCACCCGCGAAGAGGGCGGCGACCGCCGCGACGATCAGTCCTTTCGGCATCCTCACTTGTCCAGCCCCCTCTGCGCCGCGCTCTTCATGAAGGAGTCGTCGATCAGCTTCGACACCTGGAAGTCGTGGACGCGCTGGTTCAGCGCGCCCAGGAAGCGCTGGGCGTCCGCGAACTGCTCCACCTTCGGGTAGGGCAGCGAGGGGGTGATCTCGGTCATGAAGAAGTCGTAGGCGATGCTCATGGCCTCCTGGTCGGTGGACTGAAAGTACTTCTTCATCACGCCGACCGTGAAGGGCTTGTCCTTCTTGGCCCGGGCGATCGCCTGCACGATGGAGTCGACGTAGCGCTGCATGGTGTCCCGGTGGGAGTCCACCCAGGAGCGCCGGGAAGCGATCACGGTGTTCGCGGCGGTCAGCTTGAGCGCGGCCAGGTCGAAGAGCGCGTGCAGCCCTCTGCGCTCCAGCTCGACGCTGTCGGGAGGATCATCCACGGCCCCGGCCAGCTGCCCGCTGAGGAGCGCCGCCGTGCGGTTGGCGTGCGAAGCCACGGAGACGATCTGGACGTCTTTGACCGGGTCCAGCCCGACCTTGGGCAGCGCCACCCGGGTCGCGATGTCGGACGAGCCGCCGACGCTGCTGATGCCGACCTTCTTGCCCTTCAGGTCGGCCGGGGTCTTGATGCTGGCCTGGACCATGAACTTGTAGGGGTAGACCGGCGCCAGCGTCCCCATGACCACGACGTCCGCGCCGCCGGCCGCCGCGGTCAGGGCCTCGGCTCCGCCCTGCTGGGTGATCTGCATCTGGCCCGAGAGCAGCGCGGTCATGGTGCGGGTGCCGCCGGACACCAGCTCGAGGTCCACGTCGAGCCCGTTCTTCTCGAAGATGCCGGCCTCCTTGGCCACCCAGGGGGCCAGGAAGTCGACCGAGATGTTGCTGTAGCCGACGGTCAGCTTGACCTGTCCCTGCTGGCTGGGCGAGGAGGTCCCCCCACAGGCGGCCGCACCCAGCGCTGCCACGACGAGGGCGACCACTGATTGCCGTGCACTCATAGCAGCCCCCTGACGAGTTTGGTCTGAGAGTCAGACCTTCAGATCATCGAGCACGTTAGGCTTGTCGCGCCGGTTCGTCAATGGGGGATCGAGATGGAGAGGAAGTACGGGTCCGACCTGATCGTTGACCTGATGCTGCGCTTCGGCATCGAGTACGCGGCCCTGAACCCCGGCTCGTCCTTCCGCGGCCTCCACGACTCCATCGTCAACTACGCCGGCAACCGGCCGCAGATCATCCAGTGTCCGCACGAGGAGGTCGCGGTCTCGATGGCCCACGGCTACGCCAAGGTCACCGGCCGGCCGATGGTGGCGATCGTGCACGACGTGGTCGGGCTCCTCCATGCCTCGATGGCGATCTACTACGCCTACCTGGACCGGGCGCCGGTGCTGGTGCTGGGCGCGACCGGGCCGATGGAGATCAGCCGCCGCCGCCCGCACATCGACTGGATCCACACCGCCGTCGCCCAGGGCGGCGCCGTCCGCGACTACACGAAGTGGGACTACCAGCCGGTCGGCGCCGAGGACGTGGCGGAGTCGTTCGCCCGGGCCTACCGGGTCGCCACCTCCGACCCTCCGGGGCCGGTCTACCTCTGCTACGACGCCGGCTTCCAGGAGGACCCGCTCTCCGGGGAGGTGGCGCTGCCGGACCCCGCGCGCGTGCTGCCGACCCGGCTGGCGGCCGACCCCCAGGCGCTGGAGCGCCTGGCCGGCTGGCTGCTGGAGGCGGAGAACCCGGTCATCGTGACCGAGTACCTCGGCCGCCACCCGGAGGCGGTCGCGGTCCTGGTCGAGCTGGCGGAGCTCCTGGGCGCCGCGGTTCTGGACGCCGGCGACCGGCTCTGCTTCCCGAGCGACCACCCGCTCAACCTGACCGGGGCCGAGGAGATCCTGGAGAGCGCCGACCTGGTGCTCGCGCTCGACGTGCGCGACTTCCACGGCGTCCTCAGCCGGGTGGACCGGGTCCGCCGCCGGGCTGAGAGCCGGGTGCCGGCCGGGTGCCGGCTGGCCGAGATCGGCCTCGGCGACCTGGGCATCCGGAGCTGGTCGCAGGACTTCCAGCGGCTGCAGCCGGTCGATCTGTCGGTGCTGGGCGACACCGCCCTCGCCCTGCCCGTCCTGGTGGCCTGCTGCCGCGAGCGGCTGGGCAGGGCGACCGCCAGCCGGGGGGCGCGAGCCCGCCAGCACGCAGAACGCCACCGGCGGCTGCGGGCGGAGTGGGCAGCCGAAGCCGAGGCGGCGGCCGGCCAGGAGCCGATCGCCACCGCCCACCTGGTCCGGACGGTGGGCGAGGCCATCCGAGGGACGGACTGGGTGCTGACCGCGAACACGGTCCGCGACTGGGCCCGCCGGCTTTGGGACTTCGACCAGCCCCACCGGCACGCCGGCCAGGGCCTGGGCACGGCCACGCAGATCGGGACCTCCCTGGGCGTCGCCCTCGCCTACCGGGGCAGCGGCCGCCTGGTGGTGGACCTGCAGCCGGACGGCGACCTGCTCTACGATGCCGCCGCCCTCTGGGTCGCCTCCTACCACCGGATCCCGATGCTGGTCGTCATGTACAACAACCGGGCCTACTACAACGACTGGGAGCACCAGATCCTGATCGCGCGGGAGCGCGGCCGCGACCAGGAGATGGCCTACCTGGGCATGGAGCTGAACAACCCGGCGCCGGACTTCGCCGGCCTGGCCAGGGCGTTCGGCTGGTGGGCGGAAGGTCCGGTCGAGCGGCCGGCCGAGCTGCGCGCTGCGGTTGAGAAGGCGCGCGACGTCGTCCTCAAGGAAGGCCGGCCGGCGCTGGTCGACGTCATCACCGCGGCGAGGTGAGAACATCGAGCGGCATGCCTGAGCCTCGCTTCCTGACCGACCCCTACCTGGAGTGGGCACGGGGCGAGGGGATCCCGATCCACGAGGATTTCGGGTTCGACCTGCTGACCGTCGAAGTCCGGCCCTGGGCCCGCCTCGGCGCCCGGGGGGCCTTCACCCACGTCAGGGGTCGCGGTGACTTCCTGAACACCTGCGTGCTGGAGATGGTCCCCGGCGGCGAGACCCTGCCCCAGCGCCATCTCTTCGAGGAGGTCGTCTACGTCCTCGACGGGCGTGGCAGCACCACGGTGGAGGCGCCCGGAGGCGCCCGGCGCTCCTTCGAATGGGGGACCAGAAGCCTGTTCGCCCTGCCGCTCAACGTCCGCTACCAGCACTTCAACGCCAGCGGCCGCCAGCCGGCGCGCCTGGTGTCGGTGACGAACCTGCCGCTGGTCCTGAACTGCTTTCACAGCTCCGACTTCGTCTTCGCCAACAGCTTCGAGTTCGCCGAGCGGCTGGGGCCCGCGGGCCGCTTCGAGGGAGAGGGCGACTTCCTGCCCACCCGCCCGGGGCGGCACATGTGGGAGACGAACTTCGTGCCCGACCTGGGCGGCTTCGAGCTGCGGGAGTGGAAGGCGAGGGGAGCGGGGGGCTCCAACATCATGTTCGTGCTGGCCGACGGCACCATGCACGCCCACATGTCGGAGATGCCGGTCGGCACCTACAAGAAGGCGCACCGCCACGGCGCCGACTTCCACATCTTCCCGGTCACCGGGCACGGGTACACGCTCCTCTGGTACGAGGGCGATCCCGAATTCGTCCGGGTGGACTGGAAGCACGGCAGCGTCTACGCCCCTCCGGACCAGATGTTCCACCAGCACTTCAACACCAGCCCGGAGCCGGCCCGCTACCTCGCGGTGGCGTTCGGCGGCCTGCGCTATCCCTTCGTCGAGGACAAGCGCCGGACCTTCCTGGGCATGGACGTCAGCGTCAAGGAGGGCGGGCGGCAGATCGAGTACGAGGACCAGGACCCGCGCATCCACGCCCTCTACGAGGAGGAGCTGCGCAAGCTGGGCTTGAAGCCACGCATGGACGAGTTTCTGGCCGGCGCCAGGCGGTGACCGCCGAAGGCATCCACTTCCCCGACCACCACGGAGAGCAGGTCGAGCCTGCCGGCGAGATCGGAGAGCCGCCGACCTGGGGGCTCGACCACGTCGAGCTGCTGACCGTGGGGGTCGACATCGGCTCCTCCACCTCGCACCTGCTCTTCTCGCGGCTGCGCCTGGAGCGCCTGGCTCAGTCGCTGTCCAGCCGCTTCGTGGTCGTGCAGCGCGAGGTGCTCCATCGCTCGCCCATCCGCTTCACCCCGTTCGCGGCCGGCGGCAGCATCGCCACTGAAGCCCTGCGCGCGTTCGTGGATGCCTGCTACCGGGAGGCGGGAGTGCGGCCGGAGGAGGTGGACACCGGGGCCGTGATCCTGACCGGGGTCGCGCTCGAGCGCCGGAACTCACGCGCGGTGGCCGAGCTCTTCGCCGAGGCCGGCGGCCGCTTCGTCTGTGCCTCGGCGGGCGCGAACCTGGAGGCCATCCTCAGCGCCCACGGCTCGGGGGCGGTCGCCCTCTCCCGGTCACGACCCGGCCGGCGCCTCCACGTGGACCTCGGCGGGGGCACCAGCAAGCTGGCCCTGCTGGCGGCGGGCGAGGTGCTGGAGACGGCGGCGGTGCCGGTGGGCGCCCGGCGGCTGCCGGCGGGGCCCGAGCGGGGCGCCGCGGACCTGGTCCGGGCGATGGCGCGCTGGCAAGGCCAGGAGCCGATGCCGGTCACCTGCTCCGGCGGTGTCTCCGAATACGTCTACGGGCGGGAGACGCGCCGCTTCGACGACCAGGGGCCGGAGCTGGCGGCGGCGTTCATCGAGGCCTGCCGGAGGCATGGCTTCGCGATCGAGCCGCTGCCCGGGGGGGAGGGCATCCGGGCCACCGCGGTGGGCGCCTCCCAGTTCTCGGTCCAGCTCAGCGGGAGCACGGTCCACATCTCCAACCCGGCCCGGCTCCCGCTCCGGAACCTGCCCGTGGTCCGCCCGCGCCTGCCGGCCGGTGAGCCCGAGCCGGGCGCCGTGGCGGAGGCGATCCGGATCGCCCTCCGGCGGCTGGACCTGGATGCGGGCCGGGTTCCGGTCGCGGTTTCGCTGGCCTGGTCGGGCGAGCCACGCCACCGGAGCCTGCGCGCGCTGGCCAGGGGCCTGGCGGCCGGGCTTCGAGTCGCGCCGGCCGGCGGCCCGCCCCTGGTCCTGGCGCTGGACGCTGACCTCGGCCGCTCGCTGGGCTGGATCCTGGCCGAAGAGCTCGGGGTGCGGGCCGACCTGGTCTGCCTCGACGGGCTGGAGCTGGCGGAGCTCGACTACGTCGACGTCGGCTCGCCGCTGCAGCCGGCGAACGTGGTGCCGGTGGTGGTGAAGTCCCTCGCCTTCAGTCCCGCGCCGGCGCCGGGGCGGCCCGGCGCCCG
>DATGVT010000448.1:0-2226 GCA_035300005.1 Candidatus Acidiferrales bacterium | reverse complement strand
GCGTTGTAGGCGACCGTGGCGTAATCCTCCCCGTTCGAGCCCCCGTCGCTGGACCCGGTCACGAACACCGCTCCGCCGCCCGGGCTGACGGCCACCGAATTGGCCTCGGCGCCGAGGCTGGCGGGGCCGTCGTAACGGCTGACCCACAGCTGGGCGCTGGTGGCGGCGTCGTAGGCGACCGTGGCGTACTCGTCTGAGGTGGTTCCCTGGCTATAGCCGGTCACGAACACCGTTCCACCGCCCGGGCTGACGGCCACCGAACGGGCGGCATCGTCGCTGCCCAAGCTGTTGCCAGGGCCGTCGTACCGCCTGACCCACAGCTGGGCGCCGGGAACGACCGACGCGTGGCGCTCCCCCGGCGCTGACGCCCTCACCAGCGGCAGGGCCCGAGTTGCAACGGCCCGCGCGCTGATCCCAGTCACTCCCGGCATGCCGGGCAGAGCACCCTCCGCCACCGCCGGCTGTACGACCGCCGACGCCGCTCCAACTGCCGCGGCCAGCGTCAGCACCACGGTTGAGGCAAATTTCTTCACTACTGGCTCCACCTTTTCGGCGTCATTTCGTACAGTTTGTCAGCCGGCTGCCTACGACGTCGCGCGAAACCGCGATAGCAGAATAATCCAGAACTCGGTATACGGGCTTGAGCTGCGGAGCCGCTGAATGCATGATCGAGAGCGAGGTCGGGCTCGTCTCCCTCCAGCTGCATCCGGCTCGCGCTCCGGTTATCACGCCTATTCATCAATACGGGTCGGATCGGACTCGCCGCGTAGCGACGCCCACTCTCTGTGATGACCGCCCGTACCGTCAGCGGGCAGATGCTGACGGCCGCCCGCAGTGGATCGGCGGCCCCGGCCGCCACCGGGAAGAGCCGATCGTGGCCATCTGCGGCGGTGAGGTACTCGACGAAGCGCTCCGGCTGGAGCACTGCCCGGGCGGTGACCTCCTGCGGGCGAGAACCCCGCCAGGGCCGGGCCCCGGTAGCTGGCAGCCCGCGCCGGAGTGGTGTCAGCGGCCGCAGAACGCCGCGGGAGCGGCTGCCTGACCGCTGCCCGGGTGGTGCTACCCGCCGTTGGCCAGGCGCCCGTCAGCACCGCCGGCGGCCGCCTTGGTCTCGCTCGCGATCTCGGCGGGCGGCGCGTCGGGCACCTCGCCGGGCTTGGGCACCCCCTTGAACGCGAACTTCGCTGCTGGTCCGGCGCCCTCAACATCGACCATCACGATCTGGCCGGCATTCAGCTCGCCGAACAGAATCTTCTCCGACAGCTGGTCCTCGATCTCGCGCTGGATCGTCCGGCGCAGCGGACGCGCCCCGAGCACCGGATCGTAGCCGCGCTCAGACAGCAGCGTCTTGGCGGCGGGCCGCAGCTCCAGGCCCATGTCCCTGTCCTTCAGCCGCTCGTCGACCTTCGCGATCATCAGGTCGACGATGGTGACGATCTCCTCCTGGGAGAGCTGGTGGAAGACGATCGCGTCATCCACCCGGTTCAGGAACTCCGGCCGGAAATGCTGTTTCAGCTCCTCGTTCACCTTGGTCCTCATCCGGTCATAGGAGCCCGCCGGCTCATGAGCCGGACCGAACCCAACGGGGACGCCCTTGGCGATGTCCCGGGAGCCGAGGTTGGTGGTCATGATGATGACGGTGTTCTTGAAGTCGACCACCCGGCCCTGCGCGTCGGTGAGGCGCCCGTCCTCCAGGATCTGCAGCAGCGAGTTGAAGATGTCCTGGTGCGCCTTCTCGATCTCGTCGAACAGGACCACCGAGAACGGCCTGCGGCGGACCTTCTCGGTCAGCTGGCCGCCCTCCTCGTAGCCCACGTAACCGGGAGGCGAGCCGAACAGCCGGGACACCGTGTGCTTCTCCATGTACTCGCTCATGTCGAGCTGGATCAGCGAGTCCTCGTCGCCGAACAAGAACGCGGCGAGCGTCCTCGACAGCTCGGTCTTGCCCACCCCGGACGGCCCGGCGAAGATGAACGACCCGCCGGGCCGCTTCGGGTCCTTCAGGCCGGCCCTGGTCCGGCGGATGGCCTGCGACAGCGCCCTGATGGCATCGTTCTGGCCGATGACCCGCTGGTGCAGCTCGTCTTCCATCCGCAGCAGCCGCGCCGACTCGGCCTCGGTGAGCTTGAACACCGGGATGCCGGTCGCCGTCGCCAGGACCTCCGCGATCAGCTCCTCATTCACCTCGGCGACCGCGTCCATGTCGCCGGCCTTCCACTCCTTCTC
>DATGVT010000447.1:0-4061 GCA_035300005.1 Candidatus Acidiferrales bacterium | reverse complement strand
GGGCGGAAGATCCAGGAGAAGAAGGCCGACGAGTTCGAGGTCAGGGAGGGCGCCCTGGTGCCCGAGGTCCTGGCGGTGCTGCCCGGCGCCGTCACCGACCAGACCGTGGAGGCGCAGCAGAAGCTGCCGGACGACGACTCCGACGCCGAGCTGGCTGGCAAGACCGCGACCTTCCGGCTGACGATCCGAGGGGTCAAGGAGAAGAAACTGCCGGCGCTGACCGACGAGCTGGCGAAGCAGCTCAGCGACGGCAAGCAGGAGACGGAGGCAGCCCTGCGGGCGGCGGTGCGAAGCGAGCTCGAGGAGCAGGCTGCCCGGCTGTCCGAGCTGGCCCGCGAGCAGGCCGTCCTGAAGGCGCTGGTCGACGGCTCGCAGCTCACCCTCCCGGAGGCGCTGGTCGAGCGCGAGCTCGGCCACCAGCTGGAGAACCTGGAGGTGAGGCTGCAGCGCCAGGGCCTGCGGCTGGACCGCTACCTCGCCTACAACAACCTGACCACGGACAAGTGGATGCAGCAGGCCCGGCCGGACGCCGAAGGCCGGCTCCGGGTCGACCTGGTGCTCAACGAGGTGGCCAGGCGGGAGGGAATCGACCCCTCCGAGGACGAGGTTTCGTCCTACATTCGCGAGCAGGCGGAGCGGGACGAAGAGGTGCGCGGGGCGCTGGACGAGCTGCTCAAGAGCCGGAGCGCCCGTGAGTACTTCCGCGTCCGGCTGCAGCGACTGCGCGTGCTGGAGCGTTTGAAGGAGTGGGTGAAGGCCCCGGAGACCGTCCCCGCGGCGGCCGCCCCCCAAGGGGAGACTGAATAGCAGCATGGAAGGGCATGACTACAATGGCGGTGTGCGCGAGGTGAAGGGCCCGCGGTCTTACCTGGTCCCCATGGTGGTGGAGAGCACCAACCGGGGGGAGCGCGCCTTCGACATCTACTCGCGGCTGTTGAAGGACCGGATCGTCTTCATCGGCACCCCGATCGACGACCAGATCGCCAACCTGGTGGTCGCTCAGCTCCTCTTCCTCCAGAGCGAGGACCCGGAGAAGGAAATCTACCTCTACATCAACAGCCCTGGCGGCCAGGTCGCGGCCGGGCTCGCCATCTACGACACCATGCAGTACATCCGGCCCAAGGTCTCGACCATCTGCATCGGGATGGCCTACTCGATGGCGGCCGTCCTGCTGGCGGGCGGGGCCGACGGGCTGCGCTACGCGCTGCCCCACGCCAACATCCTCATCCACCAGCCCTGGGGCGGCATGCAGGGACAGGCGACCGACATCCAGATCCACGCCAGAGAGATCCTGCGCACCCGGGAGCAGCTGAACCAGATCCTCTCCCGGCACACGAAGCAGCCGATCGAGCGCGTCCAGCAGGACACCGAACGCGACTACTTCCTGACCCCGGAGGCGGCCAAGGAGTACGGGCTGATCGATGACATCATCCAGGCGAGCGAACGCCCGGGGCAGAAGGAGAAGGTGGCCGAAAAGGCCAAAGCCTCCTAAGACCAGATGATCTTCCGCCGCCGCACCCGGGATTCCCAGGTCAAGCGCCACAAGCCCAAGTGCTCGTTCTGCGGCAGCCTCCAGGGCGAGCGGGGAATCCGGCTGGTCGCGGGGCCCGGCGTCTACATCTGCAGCGAGTGCATCTCGCTTGCGAGCGAGATTCTCTGGGGTCATAATCCTCCGGCCCCAGCGTCGCCTTGATGGACACAGCTCTCAGGACCCAGACGTGAACGATCGCGAAGACCGCCGGAGGTACACGCGCTGCTCGTTCTGTGGCAAGGGCCAGGACCAGGTCCGCAAGCTGGTGGCCGGTCCCGGCGTCTACATCTGCGACCAGTGCATCGACCTCTGCCAGGAGGTGCTGGAGGAGGACAACCGCTCCGCCGGCTCCAAGAAGCAGAAGTCGGGCTTCATCCCCAACCCGAAGACGATCATGGCCGCCCTCGACCAGTACGTGATCGGGCAGGACCACGCGAAGAAGGTCCTCTCGGTCCAGGTTTACAACCACTACAAGCGCATCTCCTCGTCGAAGACGGTCGGCGACGTCGAGCTGTCGAAGTCGAACGTGCTCCTGGTCGGACCCACCGGCTGCGGGAAGACCTACCTGGCGCAGACGCTGGCCAAGATCTTGGACGTGCCCTTCGCCATCGCCGACGCCACCTCGCTGACCGAGGCCGGCTACGTGGGCGAGGACGTGGAGAACATCCTGCTGCGGCTGATCCAGGCCGCTGACTTCGACATCTCCCGCGCCGAACGCGGGATCATCTACATCGACGAGATCGACAAGATCGCGCGCAAGTCGGACAACCCCTCCATCACGCGCGACGTCTCCGGCGAGGGGGTCCAGCAGGCGCTGCTCAAGATCCTGGAGGGGACGGTCGCCAACGTGCCGCCGCAGGGCGGCCGCAAGCACCCCCATCAGGACTTCATCCAGATCAACACCACCAACATCCTCTTCATCTGCGGCGGCGCCTTCGACGGCCTGGAGAAGCTGATCGAGCACCGCATCGGCCGCAAGTCGATCGGGTTCGGAGCCCCGGTGCACCGCACGGAGAAGAAGACCAGCACCGAGATCCTCTCCCGCCTACAGCCGCAGGACCTGCTCAAGTACGGCTTCATCCCCGAGTTCGTCGGCCGCTTGCCGATCCTGGTCACCCTTCACTACCTGGACCAGGGCGACATCGTCCGGATCCTGACCGAGCCCAAGAACGCGCTCGTGAAGCAGTACCAGAAGTTCTTCGCGCTCGACAACGTGGACCTGGTCTTCGAGCCGCCCAGCCTGCAGGCGATCGCCGAGCTGGCCCTGGGCCGCGGCACCGGGGCGCGGGCGCTGAAGTCGATCATCGAGGAGGTCCTCCTCAACTCGATGTTCGAGATCCCCTCGCGGCCCGACATCAAGCGCTGCATCATCACCGAGGCCTCGATCCGGGAGTCGGGCGAGCCTGACTTCGAGTTCAACGAGGAGGGCGAGGCCCCGACCGAGCTGGTCGCCGGCGAATCGGCCTGAAAGACCTTTCGGGCGCGACTGCTCTGCTGACCGGAGCTTCCTCCGGGCTCGGTCCCCACATCGCCCGCCGCCTGCACCGCGACGGCGTCCGCTTCATCCTCTCCGCGCGCCGAGAGGAGGAGCTGAAGAAGCTCGCCGCCGAGCTGGACGGGGCCCGGGTGATCGTCGCCGATCTCTCCCGCCGGGGCGGCGCCGAGGAGCTGGCCGAGGAGGCGGGCGAGGTCGACCTGCTGATCGCGAACGCCGGCGTGCCGGCGTCGGGCCGGCTCGTCGGCTTCGCGCCCGAGCGCGAGATCGACACCGCGCTGGTGGTCAACCTGCGCTCGGCGATCATGCTGGCCCGGCTGCTGCTGCCGGGCATGCTGGCGCGAGGCCGAGGCCACCTGGTCTTCATGTCCTCCCTGGCCGGCAAGGTGGCGCAGGCCAACAGCTCTCTCTACGCTGCGACCAAGTTCGGGCTCCGTGGCTTCGGCCTGGCGCTGCACGAGGAGCTGAAGGGGACCGGCGTCGGCGCGTCTGTGATCTGCCCCACGTACGTCCGCGAGTCGGGCATGTGGGCCGAGGCCGGGCTGAAGGCCCCGGCGGCGGCCGGCGAGGTGTCGCCGGTTCAGGTCGCGGAGGCGGTGCAGCGCGCGATCCGAGAGGACCTGGCCGAGGTCGACGTGGCGCCGCTGCGTGCGCGCGTCGGCGTGCGCCTTGCCGCCGCCGCGCCGAGGCTGGCGCGGGCCGTCACCCGGCGGTCGGGTGCGGCGGAGTTCAGTGAGGAGGCGGTCGACCGCCAGAAGCACAAGCGCTGATGGGTAGAATTACAACCACCATGCGCCGAACCGAGGACGTAACGGTTTTCGTACCCCGGCCGGCGCCCGCGCGCTAGGCCGCGACGCGCCGGCCCTCCTGAGCCTTCGTAGATGAAGCACGCCCTGGCCATGCCGCCCGCCTTCGACCCGGCCACCATCGAGGCCGGCTGGTACGAGCGCTGGGAGAAGGCCGGCCTCTTTGTCGCCGACCGGGACTCGAGTCGGGAGAAGTTCACGATCTGCCTGCCGCCGCCCAACGTGACCG
>DATGVT010000446.1:0-5185 GCA_035300005.1 Candidatus Acidiferrales bacterium | reverse complement strand
TGAGCATGCCACCCATCCAGCGCCTGTTGACGAAGTACATGCCGCAGCGGACGGCCTCGGTCTGGATCGTTTCCTGGGCCTGCTTCTTGGTTCCCACGAAGAGCACCGGCCGGCCGGTGGCGGCCACGCCGCGGACGAAGTCCCAGGCGTCGTCCAGCAGGCGCACGGTCTTCTGCAGGTCGATGATGTGGATGCCGTTGCGGGCCGTGAAGATGTAGGGCCGCATCTTGGGGTTCCAGCGGCTGGTCTGGTGCCCGAAGTGGACACCCGCCTCCAGCAGCTGCTTCAGGGTCGCTTGAGCCACAGTTGCCTCCTGTTGTCTCCTCCGCCCGGCAGCCTTGCGGTCACAGGAAGTCGCCGGGCGTGCGTACTCAGTCGGTTGGACTGGCGTCTGGAATTATACGTAGACGAGCAGCGCTCCAAACCTCTGGAAGCCGAGCCGCTCGTAGACGCGGCTGGCCTCCTCGTTGGCGGAGTCGAGGAAGACGAGCCGGCCGCCGCCTCGGAAGTGCCGCTCGCAGAGGAAGCTGGTCGCTGCCGCCGCCACCCCGCGGCGGCGGAACTCCGGCCGGGTCGCCACGCCGACCACCTCGCCGGTGCCCTCCAGGGCGTGAAGGACGGCGGTGCCGGCCGGCTCCGCGCCGACGGCGGCCAGCGCATAGCTGCCGCGCCCGCGCCGGAGGTTGACGCGCAGCTCCTCCACCAGCGCCGACTCCACCGGGCGGCCGAAGCGGATGGACTGGAAGGCGGCCAGGACCGGCTCCGGCTCGTTCCGGCGCAGGAGCCGCACCACCACGCCCTCGGCCCGCAGCGGGCGCAGGTCCCGCGCGGTGCAGGCCATGAGCGGGTTGCGCTCGCGCAGGCGCAGGCCGGCCGCTTCCAGCTCCGGCGCCAGCTCCGGCCAGACCGCCTCGTTGAACTCGATCTTCAGCTTGCGATCGCGCTCGGCGAAGAGGCGGCGCAGCTCAGCGACCGCCGGCGCCACCTGGGCTGGCTCCGGTGCCTCCGCCACCAGCGCGAAGTTGAACCAGTCGCGGTCGGAGGTCCGGTGGCAGATGGCCACGAACGGCGGCACCGGCAGCACCTCGGCTTCCTCCGGCGGCACCTGCAGGGCCGCCCTCTCCCAGCGCCGGTAGGCTTCGGCGGCGCTCAGGCCTTCGCCTTCTTGAGGCTCTTGGGACCCGGGCAGCGCGGGTAGTCGGAGCAGGACTTGAAGGTCCCGTAGCGGCCCCGGCGCTCGACCAGCGGCTTCCCGCAGACGGGGCAGGGCTCGTCCAGCAGCTTCGGTTCCGCGCGCTGGCCGCGCTTGGGTTTGGCGCGGTATTCGCACTCGGGGTAGCGAGAGCAGGCGACGAACGGCCCGTAGCGCCCGCTCCGCTCGACCAGCTGGCCCTGCCCGCACTGGGGGCAGGTCTCCCCCGTCGGCTTGACCTCCGCCTGCGCCTGCTGGCGCCGGATGTAGCGGCACTCGGGATAGCCGGAGCAGCCGATGAACTCGCCGTAGCGACCGCTTCGCTCCTGCAGCGGGCGCCCGCACTCGGGGCAGGCCTCGTCCAGCAGCTTCGGCTGCACGGGCGCCCCGTCGGCCTGCACCGCCTGGCGGTAGCGGCAGGCCGGATACCGCGAGCAGCCCTTGAAGGGTCCGAAGCGGCTGGCGCGCAGCAGCAGCTTGCCCTGGCCGCACTCCGGGCAGGTCTCGCCGGTCTCGGCCGGCATCGCCTCCTCGGCGGCGCTGAGCATCCGCTGGAGGGGACCGTAGAATTCGCCGACCACCGGCACCCACTCGCGGCTGCCCTGCTCGACCTGGTCCAGCTTCTTCTCCATCTCGGCCGTGTAGCCGTCGTCGACGATCTCCTTGAACTGGGCGACCATCAGCTTGTTGACCGCCTCGCCGAGCTGGGTCGGGTGCAGGCGGCGCTCCTTCTGCTCCACGTAGCCGCGCTCCTGGATGGTGCCCACGATGGTGGCGTAGGTGGACGGCCGGCCGATGCCGCGCTCCTCCAGCTCCTTGATCAGGCTGGCCTCGCTGTAGCGGGGAGGCGGCTGGGTGAAGTGCTGCTCCGGCTTGAGCCCGAAGAAGCGGAGCCCGTCGCCCTCGCGCAGCTCGGGCAGCTCGCTCTCTTCTTTGTCGTCGCGCACGGGCCAGACCTTCAGGTAGCCGTCGAAGGCCAGCACCGAGCCGGTGGCGCGCAGGCCGAACTCGCCGGCCTCGATCTCGGCCGTGGTCTGGTCGTACTGAGCTGCCGCCATCTGGCTGGCCAGGAACCGACGCCAGACCAGGTCGTACAGCCGCCACTGGTCGGCGCTCAGGAAGGCGCGCGCGTCCTCGGGGCGGCGGGCGGGGTCGGTGGGCCGGATGGCCTCGTGGGCCTCCTGCGCGCCCGGCCGGGCCTTGAAGGTGCGCGGCCGTCCCAGATGGGCGTCGCCGAACTCCGCGCGGATGAACGACCTGGCGCGGGCCGCCGCCTCGGCGCCCACCCGCGTGGAGTCGGTGCGCATGTAGGTGATCAGGCCAACCCGTCCGGCGGGGCCGAGGTCGATGCCCTCGTAGAGCTCCTGGGCCAGGCGCATCGCCCGCTTGGGGTTCAAGCGCAGGCGGTTGGAGGCGTCCTGCTGCAGGGTGGAGGTGATGTAGGGCGGCGCCGGCCACCGGGTCCGCCGCTTGCGCTCGACCGAGCGCACCCGGTAGGCGGCCCCCTCCAGCGCGCGCAGCGTGGCCTGGGCGTCGGCCTCCGTCTGCAGCTCTAGCTTTTCCCCGGCCCGGGTCTGCAGGCGGGCGTCGAAGTGGCGATCGTCCCGCTGCGTGGCGAGCTCGGCGTCGACCGTCCAGGACTCGACCGGCTGGAAGGTCCGGACCTCCTCCTCGCGGTCGCAGACCAGCCGCAGCGCCACCGACTGGACGCGGCCGGCCGAGATCCCCTTCTGGACCTTCTTCCAGAGGAAGGGGCTGAGCTTGTAGCCGACCAGCCGGTCGAGCACGCGGCGCGCCTGCTGGGCGTTGACAAGGCGCATGTCGATCTCGCGCGGGTGCTCCAGCGCGTGCCGCACCGCCGCCTCGGTGATCTCGTGGAACTCGATCCGCTTGGGCGACCGCAGCCGCAGCACCTCGGACAGGTGCCAGGCGATCGCCTCCCCCTCGCGGTCGGGGTCGGAAGCGAGAATCACCACGCGCTCGCCCCTGACCGCGGTGCGCAGCTCGCTCACCGTCTTCTTGCGGCTCTCGATGACCTCGTAGCTGGGCTGGAACCCACGCTCGACGTCCACCGCGATGTCGTTCTCGGGCAGGTCGCGGACCGCGCCCATGGAGGCGCGCACGTCGAAGCGGCTGCCGAGGAAGCGCTTCAGCGTCCTCGCCTTGGCGGGGGACTCGACGATGATCAGACCTTCAGCCACAACGCTCCTATACCCGGGCTGGGGGCCAGCTAATTCCGGCGGGGCGGCGGGCATCCTACGCGCGCCGTCGGCGGCTGGTCAATCGCACGAATCCCGCGCCGTGCTGTCGCACGGCGCCCTCCAGCTCCAGCCCGGTCAGGCGGCCCAGGACCTCGGCGAAAGGCAGGCCGAGCCGGCGGGCCAGGTCGGCCGCCGACAGCGGCAGCGTGTCCGTCAGGTGAGCCAGCAGCCCGTCCCGCGCCGGGGGCGCCGGGCCGAGCCGGGGGGGCGGCCGGAGGGGGTCGTCCAGCACCTCCAGCGGCCGGCCCAGGGCGGCCAGGACGTCGCGTGCGTTCTGCGCCAGGCCGGCGCCGTCGCGCAGCAGCTGGTGGCAGCCGACCGAGAGCGGCGAGAACACGCTGCCCGGCACCGCCAGCACCTCCTTGGCCTGCTGCAGGGCCGCCTCCGCCGTGATCAGCGCCCCGGAACCCTCCGCCGCCTCCACCACCACCACGGCATCGGAGAGCTGCGCCAGGGTCCAGTTGCGCATGGGGAAGTGCTGGCGGCGGGGCTGGGTGCCGTCGGGGAACTGGCTGACCAGGGCGCCGCCCCCGGCCAGGATGCGGGCCGCCAGCTCGGCGTTGGCGGCCGGGTAGACGACGTCCACGCCGGTGCCCAGGACGGCCACCGTGCAGCCGCCCGCCTCCAGCGCGCCGCGGTGGGCGGCGGCGTCGATGCCCAGGGCCAGCCCGCTCACGATGACCACCCCGGCCGCGGCCAGGTCGGCCGCCAGCCGCTCCGCCACCGCCTCGCCGTAGGGGGAGGGCCGCCGGGCGCCGACCACCGCCACCCGGGGTCCGGCCGGCGGCGGCCAGCGGCCGCGGACGTTCAGGTTCTCAGGCTGCAACTGCCTCTGCCAGCCGGTAGCCCAGCGCCTCCAGCACGTGCCGCTCGAGGATCGCCGGCGCGCCCTCCAGGTCGGCGGCCGTCCGGGCCACCCGCCAGGCCCGGTGGAAGCCGCGGGCGGTCAGCCCCCGCTCCGCCGCCCAGCGCTCCAGCGCCCGGCGGGCGGCCGGCTCCAATGCCGCGTGCTCCCGGAGCCGGGCCGGCTTGAGCAGCGAGTTCAGGCAGCCCTGGCGCCGGTCTTGAGCCGCGCGGGCCGCCACCACCCGCTCCCTGACCGCCGCCGACGCCTCGCCCCGCGGCTCGGAGGCCAGCGCCTCCAGCGGCGGCCGGCTGACGCCGACGCGGAGGTCGATGCGGTCGAGCAGCGGCCCCGAGAGCGCCCGCTGGTAGGCGTCGGCGGCGCCTGGCGTGCAGCGGCAGGCGCGCTGCCGGTCACCGGCCCAGCCGCAGGGGCAGGGGTTGGTGGCCGCCACCAGCTGGAAGCGGGCCGGGTAGCTGACCGAGCCGCCGCTGCGGGTGATGGTGACCCGGCCGCCCTCGATCGGCTGCCGGACCGCCTGCAGGGTGGCCGCGTCAAACTCGGCCAGCTCGTCCAGGAAGAGCACGCCCAGGTGGGCCCGGCTGATCTCGCCCGGTCGCGCCAGCCCGGAGCCGCCGCCGATCAACCCGGCCTGGGAGATGCCGTGGTGCGGGCTTCGGAAGGGGCGCACCCAGTCCAGCGGCCCGCTGCCGGGCAGGTCGCCGAGCAGGCTCCGGACCTGGGCCACCTCGATCGCCTCCTCCAGCGAGAGCGGCGGCAGGATGCCGGGCAGGCAGCGGGCCAGCATGGTCTTCCCCGCGCCCGGCGGCCCGCTGAAGAGCAGGTGATGCCCGCCCGCGGCCGCCAGCTCCAGGGCCCGGCGGGCGG
>DATGVT010000445.1:0-7155 GCA_035300005.1 Candidatus Acidiferrales bacterium | reverse complement strand
CCGCGATCCCGGTGGCCAGCTGGCTGGCGTCGACAGCGCCGCGGATGGCGGGAGGCAGGGCCTCCTGGAGCAGCATCTGGCCGTCCTCGAAGGTGACGTAGGCGAAGCTGTCGGGCGCGGTCAGGGTCTTGTCCAGGATGCCGACCACGGTGAACGGGTGGTCGACGAAGTCCGGCTGCGGCTGCTTGGGCCTGACCGGCAGGCGGAGGCTGTCGCCGACGTGGGAGTGAAACTCGTTGGCCAGGTCGGAGCCCAGGACGACCTCGCCGCGGGCGGCCTCCCGGCGGCCGTGGGCCACCTTCAGCTTGAACTTCTCGTAGCGCTCCACCCCGGCCGCGGCGGCGGTGATGATGTCGCCCGGCCCGAAGCTGATCGAGGTGTCCCCCGGCTTCGCGGGCAGGCCGATGGTGGGGAAGGCCGCCGCCACCCCGTCCACGCGCAGGATCTCGCTGGTCTTGTCGACCCGGATCAGGCCGGCGCCGAAGCTGTTGCCGGTGTCGCCGACCTCGATGTGGTCCGAGAAGAACTTCTCGCCGCCGTCCAGCAGCAGGTTGGTCTTCTCGGCCATGGCGCCCATGGTCGTCAGCGCCAGCACCCCGATCACGATGCCGCTGATGGTCAGGAAGTTGCGCAGCTTGCGCCGGAAGAGGTTGCGAAAAGTCTCCAAAGAGACCCTAGGCTACCTCAGAGATCCTAGCCTACCTCAGGCCGGCTTCGGGCTCAGCCTCCCCCGGCGCCGCCACCACCAGGCCAGCCCGCCCGCCACCAGCAGGAGCAGGAAGGGCCCCGTCGCGCCCAGCGCGACCACCATCCAGTTGATGGTGTTCACGAAGCCGTGCAGCGCCTCGCTCAGGGCGGTCTTGAAGCCCCATTCGTCGGCCGGCTGCGGCTGCGCGGGGGGTACGTTCTCTCGCAGGGTCGCCGAGATGGTTGCGTAGGTGGTCGCGTGCTCCAGGTAGTTGAGCTGGCCCTTCAGCTGCTCGATCTGCGAGGTGACCTGGCCCAGCTGCTGCTGGATGGCGATCATGTCGGCGATCGAGCGCGCCTGCCGCAGCAGAGCCAGGTAGGCGTCGCGCTGGGCCTCGGCGTTGCTCAGCCGGGCCTGGAGGTCGACGTACTGGGTGCTGACGTCCTGGGCGCTGATGTCGAGCGCGCGCAGCCGGCCCAGCTTGGCGACCTGGTCGATGGTGTCGTCGAACCTGCCCACCGGCACCTGGAAGGTGACGGTCCCGGTCCGGATGCGGTCGCTGTCGGCCTGGGCGCTGGTGCCGGAGACGTAGCCGCCCTGCAGGCGGACCAGCGCGCGCAGCTGGGAGAGGGCGGAGTCGAAGTCTCCCCGCTTCAGCTCGACCGTCATCTGCGCGGTCCGGATGACGCGCGGGCCCTCGGGCGCCACCTGGTCGGGCTGGGCCTGAACCGGCGCCGGCCTGGCCGGCTGGCCGGCAGCCGTTCCGCCCCGGCCGGAGTCCCGCTTGACGGCCGTCTGGCCGCCGCCGACGCCAACTCCACAGGCGACCACGAGCACCAGGACCAGGACCAGGCCGAACAGCATGCGCTTCATGGCTGACCAAACGCCGCTCGCGCCGCCGGGTAACCAGGCCCGGTGGCGCCGATTTCATGGAATTCCCGACCGGCGGGACTATCCTTGCCCCCTCGCGTCGGCGCGAGACCGATGGCAACCCTGGGCGAAGAAAGGAGGAATCGGCGCGGCCCGGCCGCGCGCGGCTGGCTGAGCCTGCTGCTGGCGGGCGCCTGCGCCCTGTCGCTGGTCGGCCTCTACCTGTTCGACGCGCTGACCCCGCCCAACGAGACCGTCGGCGTCCTGGCTATCTTCCCCGTCCTGGCCGCGGCCTGGCTGCTCTCGGGCTGGCTCACGATCGCGGTCGCCGCCCTCGCCGTGACCCTGCAGGTGATCCTCGGCACCACCCACGAGCTGACCTGGGTGACCGTCAGCGCCGACTCGGCCGCGGTGGTGCTGATCGCGGTCGTCGGGCGCCAGGCCTCCCTGACCGCGGCCGCGGTCAGGGCCAGCCGTGAGCACGAGCTCGAGCTCCTGCTGGAGACGGCTCGCGGGCTGAACGTCACCACCGAGCTGGAGGCCGCCCTAGACCGGGTGGTGGAGTCGGCGCTGACCCACGTCGGCCGGGGGGCGGAGACGCCGGCCCGGGCGGCCTTCTTCCAGCTCGACGGCGATGGCCTCGTGGTGATCACCGAGCGCGACCAGCTGGGATCTCGCCTGGCGGGCGCCCGCTATCCGCTGGGCGACGCCCTGCAGCGGGTCCTGGAGAGCGGCCGGGCGGCCAGCCTGCAGCCGCAGCAGCTCGCCTCCGAGCTGGGCCACGCCTACGCGGCGGCCCGGGTGCGGGCGGTCGCTTTCGCGCCCGTGGTCGTGGAGGGCGCCGCCTTCGGCCTGGTCGCCACCGGGACCCGCGATCGGGGGGCCTTCTCGGCGGCCGAGCTCCGCCTCCTGGAGGGGATCGCCGACCTCGCCGGGCTTGCCATCGCCAACGCGCACAAGCTGGAGCGTGAGCGGGCGCGCGTCCGCATCTTCCAGACCCTGCACGACGTCGCGGTGGCGGTCGGCACCGCGCCCGGGCCGGAAGAGGTGGCCGAGGTCGTGGTCGAGAAGGGGCGCAGCCTGGTCGCCGCCGACGTGGCGCTGATCGCCTGGCCGGAGGGCGCCGCCGGGATGCTGCGCGTGGTGGCCGACAGCCCGGGTACCAGCGCGATCGGCTTCAAGCCGAAGGTCGGTGTGGTCGGCCGCGCGTTCTCCGCCAAGCGCGGGGTGGTGGACAGCGACCCGTCGCGGTGGGATCGCTCCGACCTGGCCATCCAGCCCGGCGGCCGCAGCCTGCTGGCGGTCCCGCTGCTGGCCAAGGACCGGGCCCTGGGCGTCCTGGCGGCGATGTCGGCGGAGCGCGACTTCAGCGGCGAGGACCTGCAGGCGGTCGCCCTGCTGGCGAGCCAGGTCGGCCCGCTCCTGGAGGACGCCCGCCTGCGCTCCGACCTGGCCGCCTCCGAGCGGCGCCTGCGCAGCCTCTACTCGGCGCTCGGCTGCGGCGTCCTCATCCAGGGTCCCAGCGGGGCCCTCGAGGAGGCGAACTGGGCCGCCGAGAAGATCCTGGGTCTGCCCGCTCGCGAGCTGACCCGCTGGCCGCCCTTCGGCGAAGGCTGGTCCCTGACCACCCCGGACGGGGCCGAGGTGCCCGTCCGGCTGCGGCCGCCCGAGTGCGTGATCAAGTACCGGCGGCCGGTCAGGGCCCTGGTGGCGCGGGCCGCGGGCCCGGCCGGCGAGCCGCGCTGGCTGCGGATCGACTCCAGCGGCATCGAGGAGGACGGGAACCTGCTGCGGGTCGTCACCACCTTCTTCGAGGTCACCGAGCCGATCCGGGACTAGGAGCTCCTAGGGCTTCAGGAAGTCGACCGGCTCTTCGCGCCCGTCCCAGACCACGCTGGTCCGGGCCGGCTCCGTGCGAGCCACCACCTTGCCGCCTCGCAGCACCAGCCGCCGGCGGGCCACCAGGCGCAGCGCGTCAAACTCGGTGGGGGCGTCGTAGACGACCAGGTCGGCCCGGCAGCCGGGCTCCAGGCCGTAGCCCTCCAGGCCGAGCGCCCGCGCCGGGTTGTGGGTGACCATCTCGACCAGGCGTCCCATCTCCTCCCGGCCGGACATGTGCCCGAAGTGAACGAGCACGAACGCGGACTGGATGGGGTCGGCGTAGCCGAGCGGGTACCAGGGGTCCATGACCGAGTCGTGGCCGATGCAGACGTTGACTCCGGCCCCCAGCAGCTCCTTGACGCGCGTGTGGCCCCGCCGGATCGGGTAGGCGTCGAAGCGGCCTTGGAGCACGGCGTTGTCGAGGGGGTTGGTGACCATATGCAGGCCCGCCCGGCGGACGTTGTTGATCAGCCGGTAGGCATAGGCGTTGTTGTAGGAGTGCATGGCGGTCGTGTGGCTGGCGGTGACGCGGCCGCCCAGCCCGAGCCGGATCGTCTCCGCCGCCATCAGCTCCAGGAAGCGGGACTGGTCGTCGTCGGTCTCGTCGCAGTGGATGTCAACCTGGAGCCCGTGCTCGGCCGCCAGCTCCATGGCGAAGCGCACCGAGCGCTCGCCGTACTCCCGCGTCAGCTCGAAGTGCGGGATCCCGCCGACGACGTCGACGCCCATGCCCACCGCCTTACGCATCAGCTCCTCGCCGCCGTCGAAGGAGTAGATGCCCTGCTGCGGGAAGGCCACCAGCTGCAGCGTCAGCTGGTCCCCCACCTCCTGGCGCAGCTCGGTCAGCGCGCGCACCGCCCTCAGCTCCGGGTCGCAGACGTCCACGTGGCTGCGCACGTGCTGGACGCCGTTGGCCAGCTGCCAGCGGAGCACGGTCCGGACTCGCCGCTTGACGTCCTCCACCGAGAGGTCCTTGACGCGTTCGGCCCAGATGGCGATGCCCTCGAAGAGCGACCCGCTCTGGTTGTGACGCGGCTCGCCCACGGTGAGCGCCGCGTCGAGGTGGATGTGGGGCTCGACCAGGGCCGGCGTCACCAGAGCTCCGCGGAGGTCGAGGACCTCCTTCGCCTCCGGCTCCGGGACCGCGATCCGGCCGTCCCTGATCCCGATTTCGCGCGGCTGCTCGGACCCTGGCAGGCGGGCGCCCTTCAGGAGGAGGTCGAGCACGGCGGGAGGCTACCAGAAGTGGGTTTGGACGGAGCTCCCGGCACTGCCTACACTTTCGGGTGGGACGGCGGGCTTTTCATGGGGGGAAGAGCCATGGCGACGGCTCAGGACGTAGAGAAGCATGTACCCATACGCGAGGGTGAGTACGGCGAGCGGGTAGCCACCGTGGAGCCGGGCGGGGTCGAGTTCATCGCCCTCCGCGAGCGCCACGGCCAGCCGATCGACCTCTTCTGGACCTGGCTCTCGCCCAACCTGGAGTTCGCGACCGTCTTCGTGGGCGTCATCGCCATCATCCTCTTCGGCCTCAACATGTGGGAGACCGCCACCGCCATCGTCATCGGGACCGCTTTAGGCTCCCTCACCCACGCCGTCCTCTCCGCCTGGGGTCCCAAGTTCGGAGTCCCGATGATGGTCGAGAGCCGGGGGGCGTTCGGCTTCCTGGGCAACATCCTGCCGGCGGGCCTGAACACCGTCACCGGCGCCTTCGGCTGGTTCATCGTGAACAGCGTCAGCGGCGCCTTCGCCCTCCAGGCCCTGGGCGCGTTGGTCAGCTGGACGGTGCCGTTCTGGCTGGCGTTCCTGGTCATCGTGGTGGCCCAGGTCGCCGTGGCCACGCTGGGACACAACCTGATCCACGTCTTCGAGCGCTGGGCCCTGCCCCTGCTCGGGATCGTCTTCGCCGTGGCCTGCCTCTTCATCTTCTTCAGGGGCAACTACGGCGTCGCCTTCAACCCGAAGGCCGTGCTCGGCTTCTCCGGCGAGCTGGGCGGCTGGCTGCTGCTCTTCACGGCCACCTTCGGCTACGCGGCCGGCTGGAACCCCTACGCCGCCGACTACACGCGCTACCTGCCCCCGACCACCAGCCGCTTCATGGTCGGCCTCTGGGCGGGCATGGGCGTCTTCGTCTCCTGCGTCGTGCTCGAGATGGCGGGCGCCGTACTGGCCACCGTGGCCGGGACCAAGTGGGGACTCAACGACATCCCGACCCAGCAGCTGCAGAGGGCGATGCCCGACCTGGTCTACTACCTGACCCTGCTCTGCATCGCGGTCGGCGCGGTGGCCGCCAACGCCATCAACATCTACAGCGGCACCATGTCGCTGGTCGCCCTCGGCATCCGCGAGATGGGGCTGACCCTCCGCCAGCGACGGGCCGTGATCGCGGTGCTGGCCGGGGTGATCGGCTACGCGGGCGGGCTGATCTTCCAGGCCGACGTCGCCCCCGGCGGCAAGTACGAGTTCTTCCTGCTCCTGATCAGCTACTGGATCGCCCCCTGGCTGGCGGTGGTCCTGGTCGACTACTGGATACGCAAGGGCGACTACGGCGACGAGAGCATCTTCTACGACACCAAGCACCAACGCTGGCAGGGCTTCGTGGCCATGGCCGTCGGGCTGGTGGTTTCCATCTGGTTCTTCTCCAACAACGCCCTCTACCTGGGCGTGGTGCCCAAGGCCAACGCCAACGTCGGCGACCTGACCTTCGTGGTCGGGTTCCTGCTGACCGCAGCCCTTTACTACGGGTTCAGCCGGCTGGCGCCCCAGCGGGCGGTGCCCAGCGCCGGAGCCAGGGCCGCCTAGGCAGGGTGGTGAAAAAGGGGCATCGGATGATCTGGCGTTCCTGGCGCGCCGAGGGGCCAGTCAGCGGGTGGTGGGCTAGGAGCGCATCTGACGATGCGTGACGACGACCGCCGGGGCCCGCTGGCGGCCATCTCGGCCACCAGGGCGCCAGAGGGCCGATGCCGCCTCCAGGCGGGCACCCCTTTTTCAGCAGCCTGCTAAGCCCCTGGGCGGAGTCCGCGGGCGTGGCGAGCTCGATAATGCCGCCGTGCGGCTGAACCACGTCCTGCTTTACGTAACCGACGTGCAGCAGGGACTGGAGTTCTACGAGGGCAAGCTCGGATTCAGGCGAGTCGAGGTCGGGCTGCCCGACTACGCGCGCGTGCGCGCGCCGGAGGGGGATGCCACCATCGGGCTGCACCGGGTCTCCTCCCAGCCGCGGCCGCCCTGGAACGAGGGCGTGCGTCTGTACCTGGAGCTGGACGACCTGGACGAGGTCTGCCGGGAGCTGGCGAAGCGAGGGGTCGAGTTCGAGCAGATGCCAGAGGACATGCCCTGGGGCTGGCGGCACGCCTACCTGCGGGACCCTGAGGGGCACCTGCTCAGCCTCTACCGGGCAGGCGAGCGAAGGCTCCAGGGCTCGACCTGAAACGGTGGGCTGCTAAGGTGCACTGACTCCGAGTTCGTGAGACAAGGCGTGGTCACGAAGGCCAGACCCTGACCTTGCCAATGACCTCCTCGGGGGTGCGGCCCTTGGTCCAGCGGCCGTTATGGGCGCGGTCGCGGTTGTAGTAGTTGAGGTACCTCTCGAGGTCGACGGCCAGGCCTGTCGATTTGGGGACCAGGTGGCGGGCGAAGGCCGGCTTCCAGCACTCCTCGAGGATGGTTCGGTGGACGCGCTCGACGCAGCCATTGCTCTGCGGCCGGCCGGCGGG
>DATGVT010000444.1:0-1531 GCA_035300005.1 Candidatus Acidiferrales bacterium | reverse complement strand
AACAGAAGGACCCGGCACGGTACCTGGCCGGGTCCGCCGTTGACCACACTCCCTTTGGCGGTCATCCCTCCGCCCGGGCCTTGAGCTCCTTCAAGGCGCCGCCGACCAGCCGTCCCTCGGCCCGCCGCTTGATGAAGCCGGGCAGGGGCACTTTCAGCTCGACGGTCAGCTGGTAGGTCACCTCCGTCTCGTCGCCGGCCTCGTCAAAGCTGTACGACCCGTCGTAGCGGCGGGTCAGATCACCTTCGACCTGGACCCAGGACAGTTCCTTGGGCGCGTTGTGGTAGTCGTAGGCGAGCGTCAGTGAGGTGCTGCGGCCGAAGGCGCCGGCTCGGATCGCGACCCTGGTGGCCCGACCCTCGCTGTCCCGTTCGAGCACGGTGACGGACTTGATGTCGGGTGACCACTCGGGGTACCGCTCAAAGTCGGCCAGGATGGCAAAACAATGCTCCGGCGTGGCCCGGATCATCATCCGTTCGGAGACCTGCTCCTGCACGGTGGTCCTTCCTCTCGGGTGTCAGAACTGGACGGGGTTCCTCCGGATAACAGCGAAGTAATAGCCCAGGACGATCCCGTCGCCAACCAGGAACCACGAGGTGGCGACCGCCACGATCAGCCAGCGAATCCAGCCTTTGCGATCCTCGGCGCCGCCGGCAAACGCAGTGTCGTCCCGCCCCAGGCAGTCGAGGAGAGCGAGAACCGAGATTGCTTCCAGTACGAGAAAGAGAAGTAGCAGCTGCACTTGAGCTACGAGGATACCTGGCCCCGCCGCTGCGACCGCCGGGGCGGAAACGCACCGTGTTGGGCTCCCCACAGACCGCAATGCGCCAGGCCCCAGAGGGGTACCAGGATGCCGAACGCGAGAGCCACGTTGATCCAGACCGTCCCGATGGCTGTCACAATCTCCAGCGCCAGCGCGCCGAGGAGGGCCTGACGAACTCGTCGGGGCGCGGCGCCTTCCAGCAAAAAGAGGTTCCACAGCCCGATCTCCCGTTCGCGGCTCCGGCCCGCAGCGGCAGCCAGGGCCCACAGGAAGCCAACTACCCCGCCGAAGAAGAGGACCAGGTCGAGGAGGGCAACGGGCAGTCGGAGTGCGGAGATGCCGGCGGCCAGGCCGGTTCCGACCACGAAGACGGCCGTGCCGGCCCAGCTCGAACGGATGATCACTGTGCCTTCGCCGGTGTCGGCGATGGGCGCCCGGGAATTTGCCGTCCGGGACCGGGCGGCGCCGCGGGCCGCCTTCTCGGCCCGGACCGCCTCGGCGCCAGCCGGCATCGACTTTTTAGGAGTGGTTCGGCCGGTCACGGGGTCTGCGTCACCGGATCTGGGCCAGGCTGGTAAGGGCGTCGTCCAGGCGTTCCGCCAGGCGGTCGTAAGAGAACTCGGCTTCGACCCGGTCCCGGGCCGCCTGGCCTTGCCGGGAGGCGAGCGCCGGGTCGTCAAGGAGCCGGGCCAGCGCCCTGGCGATGGCGGCCGGGTCGCGGGGATCGTGGACGACCAGGCCGGTCTTGCCGTCCTCGACCGCCTCGGC
>DATGVT010000443.1:0-6908 GCA_035300005.1 Candidatus Acidiferrales bacterium | reverse complement strand
CGCGCCGAGGAGCTCAGGCGGATCCTGGAGCTGGCCCACGACATCAAGGCGGGCCGCTACCGTGCCCAGCCGCTGGCCGGGCGGTACCTGGCGCTGGTCTTCCAGAAGCCGTCCCACCGGACCCGCGTCTCCTTCGAGGTCGGCATCGGCCGGCTGGGCGGGCGGGCGATCGCGATGGGCGAGCAGGACGTTCAGATCGGCGTCCGGGAGACGATCACCGACGCCGCCCGCGTGCTGGATCGCTACGTGGACGGAGTCGTGGCTCGCCTCCACCGCCACTCCGACCTCGAGGAGCTGGCCGCGGCGGCCGAGAAGCCGGTCGTCAACGCCCTCACCGACCGCTCGCACCCCTGCCAGGTCCTGGCCGACCTGCTGACGATGGAGGAGGCCCTGGGCGGGCTGAAGGAGCGCCGGCTGGCGTTCGTGGGGGACGGCAACAACGTCGCCACCTCGCTGATCGAGGCTTCGGCCTTGCTGGGATTTCCGCTGACCGTGATCACGCCGGACGGCCATCGGCCGCCGGCGGCTGTTCTGGAGCGGGCCCGGACCATCTCCCCGGACGGGCTGCGGGTCGAGCTGAGCAGCGAGCTGAAGGCGGCGGCGGGGGCGGACGCCATCTACACCGACGTCTGGACCTCGATGGGCCAGGAGGCCGAGCGCGAGCGGCGCCGGACGGAGTTCGCGCGCTACCAGGTCGACCGGCGGCTGCTGGAGCTGGCGCCGGGGGCGATCTTCATGCACTGCCTGCCCGCCCACCGCGGCGAAGAGGTGACCGACGAGGTCATCGACGGGCCGCGCTCGGTGGTCTTCGACCAGGCCGGCAACCGCCTCTACGCGCAGATGGCGCTGCTGGCGGAGATCTTCGCGGAGTGATCAACACCATCCTCCGCCAGTGGCTCGAGGTGCTGCGCCAGGTCGGCCCCCTGGAGATCATCGACGTGGCCATCGTGGCGGTCGTCCTCTACCAGCTTCTGCGCCTGGTGCGGGGGACGCAGGCGGTCCAGCTGGTGGTCGGGCTGGTCGTGCTGGCGCTGGTGGGCGTGGTCGCCAGCCAGCTCAACCTGCTGCTCCTGAGCTGGCTCTTCCGCAACGCCGCCCCCTTCATCGTGTTCGCGATCATCGTGGCCTTCCAGCCCGAGCTGAGGCGGGCCCTGGACCAGGTCGGCCGGGTCGGGCACCTGGGCCGGCCCCTGGCCGGATTCAACCCGCAGCTTTTCAGCCGGGCGGTCTCGGAGGCGATCCGCGCCTCGGAGCGGCTCTCCGCCCGGCGCACGGGCGCGATCATCGCCTTCGAGCGCGAGGTCGGCCTGGAGGACTACGCCGCCACCGGGGTCCGCATCAACGGTGAGGTCTCGGCCGAGTTCGTGCAGGCGATCTTCTTCCCCAACTCGCCGCTGCACGACGGGGCGGTGATCATCCGCGGCGACCAGATCCTGGCCGCCGGCTGCCTGCTGCCGCTGCCCGAGGAGGGCACGGTCCGCGAGCGGCTGGGGACCCGGCACCGGGCCGCCATCGGCCTCTCCCTGGCCAGCGACGCCCTGGTCGTCGTGGTCTCCGAGGAGACCGGCAACATCTCGGTGGTGGAGGACGGCCAGATCACGCGCAACCTGGATGGTGAAGGCTTGCGCCGGCGGCTGGTGGGCAGGGCCCCGGCGCCGAGGCCCCGGGTGAGGCCTTTGCTCGGCTGGCTGCAGAACAACAAGGGAACCCGATGAGCTGGATCGTCGCCAACTGGCGCCTGAAGCTGCTCTCCGTCGTCCTCGCCATCGGCCTGCTGGCGGCGGTGGCGTTCATCCAGAACCCGGTCAGGGTGCGGACCATCGCCGCCCCCATCAAGTACGCGAACCAGCCCACGGACCTGGTGCTGGTCAACCCCCAGCCCAGCGTCAACGTCGACGTTTCCGGCCTGGCCACGGCCGTCAGCGGCCTGGTGCCCAACGCGGTGACCGCTGAGGTTGACCTCAAGAACCTGAAGAAGGGCCACGCCAATCTGCCCGTCACGCCGCGGCTGCAGAGCTCAGGCCTGACCGTCCTGAACGAGCGCATCACGATCCCGGTGGAGGCGGACGACCTCAAGCTGGCCCAGCTCGGCGTCGAGGTCCGGACCCCCAACGTGCTGCCGGGGTTCAGCGTGACCACGGCCCAGGCCGAGTGCGGCAACTCCAGCCTGCCCTGCAAGGTCACGGTCGTGGGGCCGGCTCGCTTCCTGGACGGGCTGAAGGCGTTCGTCAACTACGACTCCAAGATCGACAGCTCATTCAAGAGCCCGAGCCAGCCGGTCCAGTTCGAGTTGGCCGGAAGGCCCTTCGACGTCGCCAAGACGAGCACCATCCCGCAGATGACGCGGGACCCCACCACCGTGCTCGTCCACATCGACGTCCAGCAGACGACCTTCAGCCGGTCGGTCGTGCTGCTGGACGGGACGCCCGTCCGGCCGCCGCCGCCCGGGTTCCGGGTCACGCGGATCGTCATCAGCCCCAACACGATCACGATCACCGGGCCGGCCAACGTCCTCAGCGGGATCGAGACCATCGCGCTGCCTGCCGTCGATCTCGGGGACCGAGGGGCGGGAGACGCGGTGTTCACGGTCAATGTGCAGCTGCCCGATCTGGTGACGAGCAGCACCACCCGGGTCCGAATCACCTACACGATCCAGCCGAACCCCAACCTCAGCCCCTCGCCGCGCTGACGATGCCTACGTAGAATCCAGGTAACCCCAGGGTGTCTGCAAACGTTCTAGACAGCATTCGCCCGACTCACTAGGAGACCAGCATGTGCGGGATCATCGGCTACCTGGGTGACCGCGAAGCGGGGCCCATTCTGATGGAGAGCCTCAAGCGCCTCGAGTACCGCGGCTACGACTCGGCCGGGGTCGCGGTCCTGGAGCAGCCACCCGGCTCGCCGCGGCGGACTAGCGTGACCAAGAGCGAGCGCAAGGTCGACACCCTGATCCAGAAGCTGTCAGAGCGAATGCCCGCCGGCAAGCTCGGCATCGGCCACACCCGCTGGGCGACGCACGGCCGGCCGACGGTGGTCAACGCCCACCCGCACACCGACTGCACCGGCAGCATCATGGTCGTCCACAACGGCATCATCGAGAACTTCGCCGAGCTGAAGGCCGAGCTGGAAGCCGCCGGCCACGAGTTCACCTCGGACACCGACACCGAGGTGGTCCCGCACCTGATCGAGGCCGCCTACAAAGGCGACTTCCTGGCCGCCACCCGGGTGGCCCTGAACAGGATCCGCGGCGCCTACGCGCTGGCCATGTTCTCGCTGGAGGACCCAGAGCTGCTGGTGGGCGCGCGCCTGAACGCGCCGCTGGTGGTCGGGCTGGGGGAGGGCGAGTACTTCATCGCCTCCGACATCACGGCGATCATCCCCTACACCAAGAAGGTCCTGGTGCTGGGCGAGGGCGAGATGGCGGCGGTCACCCCGCTGGGCGCCGAGGTGTCGACCCTGGACGGGACCGCCGTCAACCCCAAGGTCGTCCACGTTGACTGGGACGTGGCCCAGGCCCAGAAGGGCGGCTACGAACACTTCATGCTGAAGGAGATCCAGGAGGGGCCGGAGGCGGTCGCCAACGCGATGCGCGGGCGCCTGACCGACGACGGCCGCGTCAGCTTCCGGGAGTTCGACATCCCTGACCGGCAGCTGCGCACCTTTCGCAGCGTCCAGCTGCTGGGCATGGGGACCTCGCTCTTCGCCGCCATGGTCGGGGAGCACGTGATCGAGGACTGGGCCGGGATCCCGGCCCGGGCGATGGACGCCTCCGAGTTCCGCTACCGGCGGCCGACCCTGGACAAGGAAACGCTGACGGTGGCGCTCACCCAGTCCGGCGAGACGGCCGACACCCTGGTCGCGCTGCGTGAGGCCCGTCAGCGGGGCTCGCTGACGGTGGCGGTGACCAACTTGGTCGGCAGCTCGGCCGCCCGCGACGCCGACGGCGCCATCTACCTGCACACGGGACCCGAGATCGCGGTGGCCTCCACCAAGACCTTCCTGGCGCACCTGGTCAGCCTCTACCTGCTGGCCATGCGGCTGGCCACCGTCAACCGGCGCCTCTCGGCCGAGCGCCGGGAGGAGGTGGTCCGCCAGCTGCGGGCCCTGCCGGACGGAATCCGCAGCATCCTGGAGCGGGCGGACCAGGTTCGCGACCTGGCGCGCAAGTACAGCCGCTACCGCAACTTCATGTTCGCCGGGAGGGGCCTCAACTACCCGGTGGCCCTCGAGGGGGCCATGAAGCTGAAGGAGATCTCCTACATCCACGCCGAGGGGACCTCGGGGGGCGAGCTCAAGCACGGGCCGATCGCCCTCCTGGACTCGGAGTTCCCGGTGGTCGCGCTCTGCACCGAGAGCCCGACCCGGGACAAGATCGTCGCCAACGTGCATGAATGCGTGACCCGAGAGGCGCCCGTCCTGGCCCTGGTCAGCCAGGGGGACCGGACCCTGGACGGCATCGCCACCGACGTCTTCGAGGTGCCGCGGGTGGACGAGGCCTCGGGCGCCCTTCTCAACACTGTCGTGCTGCAGCTGTTCGCCTACCACGTCGCCGTGGACCTGAAGCAGGACGTGGACCAGCCCCGCAACCTGGCGAAAAGCGTCACCGTCGAGTAGCGGACCCTCCCCCGTTGGGGAGGGTGGGGAGGGGCCGTACGCTTTAGCAGTGCGTAAGGTCGGGATCGACGCCGTAGGCGTCGAGCGGATGGCGCTGGCGCTCCGGCGCTCCGGGCCCCGCTTCCTGGACAGGAGCTTCACCCGCGCTGAGCTCGCGTACTGCAACGGCTCTGCCGAGAAGCTGGCCGGGCGCTGGGCGGCCAAGGAGGCCGTGATAAAGTGCTTCGAGGGCACCGGAATCTGCTTCCCCCGCCGCCGGGTGGAGGTGCTGTCCAGCCCCGGCGGCGCGCCCCGCGTCCGCCTGCTGGGCGACTCCCGCGGCGCCCGGGTCGAGGTCAGCATCACCCATCACACCGGGCTGGCGGTGGCGGCGGCGCTCCTGGAGCTGGCCGACGAGGCGCCGGCGCTGCTGGAGGCGCCGGAAGGCGTCCGACTGCCGGAGCGGCCCCCCGACGCCCACAAGGGCACCTTCGGCACGGTCGTGCTGCTGGCAGGCAGCCTGGGCCTCACCGGCGCCGCCTACCTGGCCGCGACTGCCTCCGCCCGGGCGGGGGCCGGGCTGGTGCGACTGCTGGTGGCGGAGTCCATCTACCCGATCCTGGCCGCCAAGTGCACCGAGGTCATGGCGACGCCGGTGGCCGAGGTTGCGCCGGGCGCGGTCGGGCACTCCGCCCTGGACGCCATCCTGCGGCAGCTGGAGGGGTCGGAGGCGGGCGTGATCGGCCCCGGCCTGGGCCGCGACAGCTCCACCTGGCGCCTGGTGGATGAGCTGGCCGTCCGCGCGCCGGCCCCGCTGGTCCTGGACGCCGACGCCCTCAACGCGCTGGCCGAGAGCCCGCGCAGCCTTCAGCGGCTGGGCCCCAAGCGAGTGCTGACCCCGCACCCGGGCGAGATGGCCCGGCTCCGGCGGCGGCCCCTGGCCGAGGTGCAGGCCGATCGCCGGGAGGCGGTCGTGGCGGCGGCCAGGGAGTGGAAGGCGGTGGTCGTCCTGAAGGGAGCCGGGACGCTGGTCGCCGCCCCCGACGGCCGGGTCAGCCAGGATCCCCACCACGTCCCGGCGCTTGCCAGCGGCGGCACCGGGGACGTGCTGGCGGGCTTGATCGGCGGCCTTCTCGCGCAGGGCCTGGCGCCTTACGAGGCGGCCGTCACCGGGGTCTATGTGCACGCCGCGGCGGGTCGGCGGGTGTCGGCCCGCCTGGGCGACTCGGGACTCCTGGCCTCCGACCTGCTGGCCGAGATCCCGCTGGTCATGAACCTGCTCCGGCAGGGCGGCCTCTAGCCTACGTGGGGCTGACCCCCAGCCAGCGCTGGGCGGAGGTCGACCTCAATGCTGTCGGGCACAACCTGGGCGCCATCGCCGGCCACCTGCCCCCGGGAACCCGGATCTTCGCGGTGGTCAAGGCCGGCGCCTACGGCCACGGCGCCCAGCCGGTGGCCCGCGCCGCCCTGCAGGCGGGTGCTTTCGGGCTGGCGGTGGCCACCCTCGACGAGGCCCAGGAGCTGGCCGGCCTCTGTCCGCCCGATCGGATGCTGGTCATGGGGGCCGTGCTGCCCGAGCAGATGGCTGAGGCCGCTGGCACTGGTTTTGCACTCACCGTCTCCAGCCGCCAGCAGGTGGAGGCACTGGAGGCGGCCGCGACGGGCCCGCTGCCGCTCCACCTGAAGATCGACACCGGGATGGGCCGCTTCGGCTGCCCGCCGGCCGATGCGGCGGGCCTGGCCGCCCGGATCGCCCACTCCAGGCACCTGCGGCTGGCGGGCGTCATGACCCACTTCGCTTCCGCCGGCACCGATCCCGCTCTGACCCGAGCCCAGTTCGGCCTCTTCCGGGAGGTCCTGGCCGGGCTGGGAGCCGCTGCTGGCCTGCGGCACGCCTGCAACTCGGCGGCGGCGCTCCACCACCCGGAGATGGCGCTGGACGCCGTCCGGATCGGGATCGCCCTCTACGGCTGCGAGTGGCCCGGCCTCCGGCCGGCGATGGCGGTGCGGGCCGCCATCACCCACCTGAAGACGGTTCCCAACGGCGCCACAGTCGGCTACGGCGCCACCTGGCGCGCCTCTCAAGCGACCCAGGTGGCGACCGCCGCCATCGGCTACGCGGACGGGGTCTTCCGGGCGCGCTCCAACCGCGGCTGGGCCCTGGTGAGGGGGCGGCCGGCACCCCTGATCGGCCAGGTGAGCATGGACGCGGCCACCCTGGACACGTCGGGCATCCCCGGCGTGCAGGTGGGAGACGCCGCGACCTTCATCGGTGGCGGGCTCACGGCTGAGCAGGTCGCGGAGTGGTCGGGGAC
>DATGVT010000442.1:0-2834 GCA_035300005.1 Candidatus Acidiferrales bacterium | reverse complement strand
CGAGGCTCCTGCCCCACCGAAACCGGCTGCCGCGCCATCTGGCGAGCGGCCCCGATTCAGCCCCGCCGTCCGCCGGCTGGCCGAGGAACACGGAATCGACCCCGCCCAGCTGACAGGGTCCGGGGAGGGCGGCCGCGTCACCCGGGACGACGTGCTCGCCTTCGTGGAGCAGCGCCCGGGCGCGCCGGCCGCCCCGGTTGGCGAAACTAAGCCAGCAGCCGCGCGTGCAGCCGCGGACGGCGCCCGCGAGGAGCTGGTGAAGCTCAGCGTCATGCGCCGCTCGATCGCCGAGCACATGGTCCGGAGCCTGGCCACCTCGCCGCACGCCTGGACCCTGCAGGAGGTCGACGTCACCGACCTGGTCCGCTACCGCGAGGCTGAGAAGGAGGGCTACCGCGCCCGCCACGGGACCCAGCTGACCTACCTGCCCTTCATCGCCCAGGTGGTCTGTGACGCGCTCAAAGAGTTCCCTTTCCTCAACTCCACCTGGACCGACGAAGGCATCCTGCTCAAGCGCTACGTCAACCTGGGGATCGCGGTCGCCATCCCCGAGGGCCTGATCGTCCCCGTGGTCAAGGACGCCGACAAGCTCGGCTTCAGCGAGCTGGTCCGAGTCATGAACGACCTGGCCGATCGGGCCCGAAACAAGCAGCTGAAGCCGGAGGACGTGCAGGGAGGCACCTTCACCCTCAACAACACGGGCGCCACCGGCTCGATCGCCTCGATGCCGATCATCAACCAGCCCCAGGCTGCGATCCTGACCACGGAGTCGATCCTGAAGCGGCCGGTCGTGATCGGCGAGGGCATCGCCGTTCGGCACCTGATGAACATCTGCCTCTCGTTCGACCACCGCATAATCGACGGGATGACGGCCGGCCAGTTCCTGAACTACATCAAGAAGCGGCTGCAGGACTGGACCCCGGCCAGCATCCGGCTCTGATGGCCGAGCCGCTGACGCCGGGCCGCATCCCCGAGTGGATCAAGGTCCGGGTGCACGAGGGCGAGAACTTCAGGGCCCTCAAGGACGTCGTCCGCGAACGGAAGCTGCACACCGTCTGCGAAGAGGCCCGCTGCCCCAACATCTTCGACTGCTGGAACCGGCGCACCGCCACCTTCATGATCCTGGGCGCCGTCTGCACGCGGGCCTGCCGCTTCTGCGCCGTCACTTCCGGCCGGCCGGCCGAGCTCGACCTGGGTGAGCCGCTGCGGGTCGCGGACTCGGTCGCCGAGCTGGGCCTGCGGCACGCGGTCGTCACCTCGGTCGACCGCGACGACCTCCGCGACGGCGGCGCCGAGATCTTCGCCCGCACCATCCGGGCCATCCGCCGGCGCAGCCCGGAGACCACGGTCGAGGTGCTGACGCCCGACTTCCAGGGCGACCGCGACGCCATCCGGACGGTGGCCCTGGCGCGCCCCGACATCTTCAACCACAACACCGAGACGGTGCCGCGCCTCTACGCCCGGATCCGCCCCAAGGCCGTCTACGCCAACAGCCTGGGGCTCCTCCGCTACGTGAAAGAGATCGACCCTGAGATCGTGACCAAGTCGGGAGTGATGGTGGGGCTGGGGGAGACCGCCGAAGAGCTGCTGGATGTTTTCCGGGACATGCGCGCGCACGGCGTGGAGGTGCTCACCGTAGGGCAGTACCTGCGGCCGAGCCCGAAGCACGCCGAAGTCGTGCGCTACTACCCGCCGCAGGAGTTCCAGGAGATGAAGGCGGGCGCTCTCGAGCTGGGCTTCGGGCACGTCGAGGCCGGCGCCCTCGTACGCTCCTCCTATCATGCCGACGAGCAGGTCCCACTCGCCCGTAGACGCCTGCTGGCTGGGTAGCGTCCCCTACCGGGAGGCCTGGGAGCTCCAGCGCGCGCTGGTGACCGGCATCCGCGCCGGCCGGGTGCCGGAGACGCTGCTGCTGCTCGAGCACCCGCACGTGTTCACGATGGGCCGCGGCGGCGTCGCCGAGCACCTGCTCTGGAGCGAAACCGAGCGCCGCGGGCGGGCGGTGGAGCTGGTCTGGAGCGACCGCGGCGGCGACGCCACCTACCACGGGCCCGGCCAGCTGGTCGGCTATCCGCTGCTCGACCTCCGGACTCGGGGACGGGACGTGCTCGCCTACCTGCGCAACCTGGAGCGGTCGCTGATCGCCTTCCTCGCCGGCCTTGGGATCCAGTCCGCACCGGGTGGGCCGGGGCTGACGGGCGTCTGGGTCCCGGACCACGGCCAGGAGCGAAAGCTGGCCGCCATCGGCGTCAAGCTCAGCCACTGGATCACCAGCCACGGCTTCGCCCTCAACCTGTCCTCCGACCTGGGCTACTTCGAGGGCATCGTCGCCTGCGGCCTGGAGGGCCGGAGCCCCACCTCGCTCGAGCGGCTGACCGGCCGGCTGGTCGAGACCGAGGCCGCCGCCCGTGCCTACGCGCCGTCCTTCGCCGCGGTCTTCGCGTCGGAGCTGACCTGGAGAGATTCCAAGGATGTGTGGTCGGAAGCGGCCTCCTCTGCACCCTCACCAGGCCTGGAAGTGGCCCGGGAACAGGCCTCCCCCCTGTTAAATCCAAGCCTACCGGCCAGGAGAGGGGATAATCCGTGACCAGCCTGGTCACCAGAGTCGCGCTCCAGCTCTACCTCGCCGTCTCCGATCCCATCCCGAGGTGGCTGGAGGCCGGCTGGCTCCGACCTCTGCGGCACCTGCTGCGTGTCTTCATAGACCAGCACCAGGCGGTCGGCCTCGGCCTGGTGATCTTCGCCGAGGAGCTCGGGATCCCGCTGCCGGTCCCCGGCGACGTCGCCATCTCGTACGGCGGCTACCTGACCACCACCGGCGCCATCCCCTATGT
>DATGVT010000441.1:0-2860 GCA_035300005.1 Candidatus Acidiferrales bacterium | reverse complement strand
AGGCCCCGGATCTGGCTCAGCGCCCGGACTAGAGCGCGCTGAACTTGTACCTCTTGTCGACGATCGTGTTGCTGACGCCCCCGGCCGCCTCGACCGAGGCGCAGGTCGGATCGGGCGTGGTGTCGCTCGGCTTGTAGTCGTGGAACGACTCCAGCGTGTACTTCAGGCTGGCGTTGATCAGGAACCAGTTCAGGAACTCGGCGTCGCACTGGGACATCACGACCGTGAGGCTGGCCGCGTTGCCCGTGCTGGCGGGTGGCGGCGCGCTGCTGCCTCCGGCCGGCTGCACCACGTTGGTGGCGGCGCCCACGGTCAAGACGTGAACCTGGACGAACACCGTCTTGGTGGTCGCCTTCGGCGGTCCGGCCTGTGCGGAGCCCAGGAAGATGGTGACCTGGGCGCTGGCGATGATCGTGATGTAGTCGCCGGGGTGGATGTTGCCGGCCACCCCCTGCTGCTCCGAGGTCGGCACCGTGATGGCCACGAAGCCCGGCGGGATGGGCAGGTAGGCAGGCTGGCTGCCGGCGATCAGGTCCGGGCTGCGGGCGAGCATGTTGGCCGTGATCGGCTGGTCCTTGGCGATGTTGAGCTCGGCGAAGAGCTTCTGCTTGGTGATGTCGGTGGTGCTGCTGAAGCTGCCGGGGGGCACGTCGGCCTGGGCGAACTTCTGGATCTTCACGTCGTCGCCGCCGAGCTGGTTGCGGATCGAGATGTCGCGCGCCGCGACTACAACGCTGGCGTTCCCGCCCGTAATCCCGCCACCACCGCCGCCTGCGGTGCCGAGAAGCCAAACGGCGCCGCCGGCCAGCAGCGCCAGGAGGAGGCCGAGGATGACGAAGATGCGGCCGCCACCTGGACGGGGCCGTGACGTTGCTGTGGGGACTGCCAACGCTAGCTCACCTCCGAATCAAGACCGCCAAGTGCGGGCACATTATAGGGACGGCCTTCCCAAGTGTCCCCTGCCAGCCGGAGACGGACCGCCGGGGCGTTCGGCACCATGGGGCTGTGAACGTGGAGAGCCCCGTCGCCGGGGCTCCCCATTGAAGGTCTTCGTGGTTTCGGTGACCCAGGTCAGAACCTAGGCACCCAGGGCAACTACGACGTTCGAGAACACGTTCTTGATCTGGTTACCCATCGTAAGAAGGATGACGATGACCACGATGGAGACGAGCACGAGGATCAGGGCGTACTCCACCATACCCTGGCCCTCCTGGCGGCTAAGCAGGCCGCGCAGCTTGAAGTAAAGGCTCAACATTTTTTCGCTTCTCACCTCCTTTTTTCTGGATTCCGAACGATCTGCTGACTACAACGGCTCAGGGACCCTGATCCTGCGGACCCGGACCCGGAAAGCGGCGCCATCGTAATCGGGAACTGGGCGCAAAGCAATCAGATAGCGAATTCCGCCTCCCTGGCGGTCGGCGGGGGCCGATACCTGGCTGCGGCGGCCCCATAAAGGTAGATTTGGGCGCTGATGAAAGGGGAGGGAGTCGCCGCCCCGGTCCGGTGGCCGCGCTCCCCGTGGTACTGGCTCGACGTTGCCTTCAGCCGCCTGATCCCCGCCTGCATCTTCAGCTTTTTCCTGGTCGCCAAGCTGCTGGCGGTGGCCGCCAGCCTGCCCTCCGCCGGCCGCCCTTCCGACTACCTGGACACGCTCAACCAGGCGCTCTCGCTCGCCTACTTCGCGATGCTGGTCGTCCTCTACGCCGTCCGCCTGCCCCGGCGGGGCAGCGACCGCCGCCTGCTCGTGATCCTGGTCTCCTTCGTGGGGACCTTCTCGATCCTCTTCGCCAGCCTCCTGCCCCGGGTGCCGCCCCGCGCCGGCCTCTCCCTCTTCGCCGACCTGCTGATCACGGCCGGCCTGGCCTGGTCGGTCTGGGGGTTGGCCTACCTGCGCCGGTCCTTCTCGATCCTGCCCGAGGCGAGGCGGCTGGTCACCGGCGGGCCGTACCGGCTCTCGCGGCATCCGATCTACCTGGGTGAGGTGCTGGCGGCGCTGGGGGTGACCCTGCCCACCGCCGGCTGGGCCGGCTTCGCGGTGGTTCTGCTCTTCCTCTGCTGCCAGTACCTCCGCATCGCCTGGGAGGAGCAGGTCCTGGCCCGCACCTTCTCTGAGTACCCGGCCTACAGCCGCCGGGTGCCCAGGTACCTGCCCGACCCCAGAAGGCTCCTCCGCTGAGCGCCCGGCTGGGCCCGCGCACCCTCCTCTTCGGAGGCGTGCTGATCGTGATCCTGGTCATGTTCGTCTCCCCCCTGCAGGACCCGGACTTCTGGTGGCACCTCCGAACCGGGCGCTGGATCGTGGAGAACCACGCGCTGCCTGCCCACGACCTCTACACCTTCACCGTCCCCGGCCACGTCTGGACCGACCACGAATACCTGACCGAGGTGCTCATGTGGTGGCTGTACGCGGCCGGGGGCCCGGTCGCGCTCAGCCTGGCCTTTGGGGCCCTGACCTGGCTCGGCTTCTGGATCCTCTACCGCCGGGTCCGCCAGGCGCCGTTCGTGATCGCCGGCCTGGGACTGGCGCTGGGCGCGGTGGCCGGAGCGCCGATCTGGGGGCCCCGAGCCCAGATGATCACCTTCTTCCTGGCCTGCCTGGAGCTGTACTGGATCGACGGCTACCTGAGCGGCCGCAGCCTGGCACTGAACTGGTTCCCGATCGTGATGGCGGTCTGGGCCAACCTCCACGGCGGCTTCGTGGTCGGATTCGTCTTCCTGGGGGTGGCCCTGGTCAGCGAGGCCCTGCAGTGGGCGGTGGACCCCGCCGCCCCCGCACCCCGCCAGCACCTGAAGCGCCTGGGCTTGATCACGGCCGGCTCCGCCCTGGCCGTGCTGGCCACCCCCCACGTCCTCAGCCTCT
>DATGVT010000440.1:0-6510 GCA_035300005.1 Candidatus Acidiferrales bacterium | reverse complement strand
ACCTGGTGCCCATCATCGAGAGCGGCTGCTGCACCCGGGGCCGGGACTTCGACCTCGACTCCGGCGGCGGCATCGATGTCTTCTACCGCGGGCGGCACTACACCGGCCGCTGGTCCGCCGCCGACCGGAACAGCCCGATCGTCTTCACGCTCGACTCCGGGCAGCCGCTGACGCTGCCCAATGGCCTGACCTGGGTCGAGGTGGTCGGCTAGGAGGCCGCTGCCGCCCTCGCGCGGTCCCGCAGCCGCTCCACGTGCATCGAGGCCGCCACGGCGGCCGTGGTTCCGTCCCCCACCGCGGTCGCGATCTGCTTGGTCAGCTGGGCGCGGACGTCGCCGACCGCCCAGACCCCGTCCACAGAGGTCAGCAGGTCGCGGTCAGTGAGCAGGTAGCCGGCCGGGTCGTGCTCGGCGTGGACCTTCAGCAGCCCCGAGTTGGGGACGAAGCCGATGAAGACGAAGACGCCGCCCACCTCGAGGTCCCGGAGCCGGCCGCCGGACTCGTACTTGAGGCCCCGGACCTTGTCATCCCCGTAGATCTCCTTCACCTGGGCGTCCAGCACGAACCGGATCTTGGGGTTGGCCTTCGCCCGCTCCTGCAGGATCGGCTGGGCCCGGAACTGGTCGCGGCGGTGGACGATGTGGACGCGGGAGGCGTAGCGGGTCAGGAAGTCGCCCTCCTCCAGGGCCGCGTCGCCGCCGCCCACCACAGCCAGCTCCTCACCCTTGAAGAAGGCGCCGTCGCAGACCGCGCAGTAGGACACGCCGCGGCCCCAGTAGTCCTTCTCGCCAGGCACCTCGAGGTAGCGCGGCAGGCCGCCCGCGGCCAGGATGACGGCGGGGGCGCGCAGCTCCTCGCCGGACTCCAGGCGGACCACCTTGTCGTCGCCCTCGACCGTGATCCCCGCCACCGGTTCGAACTCGCGGATCTGGAGGCCGAACTTGCGGGCGTGGTCGCCCATCTTGATCGCCAGCTCGGAGCCCAGGATGGACTCGATGCCCGGGTAGTCCTCGACCAGCTCGGTGTTGAGCAGCTGGCCCCCGACCGGGCCCCGCTCCAGGACGACCGTGTTCAGGTTCATGCGGGCCGCGTAGAGGCCGGCCGCCAGCCCGGCCGGGCCGGCTCCCACGATGACCACGTCGTAGCGCTCGCTCACATCAGATCCAACGTACCCGGCGGCAGCGGATATTCCGGTCGCAGGCGACTAGCCGAACTTGTACTGGGCCCCGTAGCCCCCCCGGGGGGCGTGGCAGACGATGTTGTCGAAGGGGCAGCCGATGGCGCAGGCACCGCACTCGATGCAGTTGCCGAAGCTGACCAGGTTCTTCTGCTGATCCTGATCCCACTCGTAAACGCCGGCCGGGCAGAAGTGGTTGCAGTACTTGCCCGTGCACTTGTCGGCGCAGATCCGGTGGTCGGCGACCTCGATGTGGGGGTGGCCGGTGTCCTCTTTGAACTTGACCGTGAACAGCTTGTCGGTGAGCTTCTGCATCCGCGCGCCAGTCTACGACGCGCCGAAGGCCTCGAAGATCCGGCAGGCCAGGCGGACGGTGTTCAGGTAGTCCTCCACCTCCACGCCCTCGTTGGGAGCGTGGACCCGCGCGTCGGGACGCCCGGCCCCGGTCGCCATCACGGTCGGGATGCCGAGCGCGTGCGCGATGCCGTGCATGGGCCCGGTCGCCTGCATGAAGGGCCAGAGGTTGGGCCCGCCGAAGAGCTCGCGCTGGGAGGCGATCACCGCCCTCGCCAGCTCGGAGTCGGGGTCGGAGCGGGCCGGCTTCTCGCCGTCGTGCCAGACGATCTCCACCTTCTCGAACCCGGCCCGGTCGAGGTGCCGGCGCAGCTTGACCAGGATGTCCTCCGGGTCCTGGTCGGGGATCAGGCGGAAGTCCAGCTTGGCCGTGGCCTCCGCGGGCAGCACGGTCTTGGAGCCAGGACCCTGGTAGCCGGCCGTCAGCCCGGCCAGGTTGCAGGTGGGCGTGAAGAGCAGCTGCTCCATGACCCGCTCCGGGGCCGGGTCGCGGATCAGGCGCTCGAAGCCGACCAGCCGGCGGCGCTCCTCGACCTCGGGGTCGAGGCGGGTGAGCATCTCCCGGTCGCGCGCCGTGGGCGGGACCACCGCTTCGTAGAAGCCGTCGATCTTGATGTTCATGTCCTGGTCGCGGAGGCTGGCCAGCGCCGCCACCAGGTACATCGCCGCCGAGGGATAGAGCGAGGCCAGCCCGGAATGCTGGTCGTAGCCCAGCATCCGCACCCGCAGCTGCACGTAGAGCAGGCCGCGGCAGCCGAAGATGACCTGGCCCCGGCCGGCGGAGTCGAACCCGGCCGACTCCCAGAGGCAGCCGTCGGCCCGGAGCCTGTCGCCGTGCCTTTGGACCAGCCGCTCGAAGGTGGGCGAGCCGATCTCCTCCTCGCCCTCGATCAGGAAGCCCAGCGCGAGCGGCAGCTCGCCGCGCACGGCCTTCAGGGTCTCGATCGCATGCAGGCGCGCCATCACGTCGGCCTTGTCGTCGCAGACTCCCCGCGCGAAGACCCGGCCTCCGCGCTCGGCGGGCTCGAAGGGCGGCGACTCCCAGTCGGCCAGGGGGTCGACCGGCTGCACGTCGTAGTGGGAGTAGAGCAGCAGGCGCCGGCCGCGCCCCGGCAGGTCGGCCAGCAGGGAGGGCAGGCCGCCGGCTTCCAGCGTCTCCACGCGGTCGCTGAGGCGGCCGAGCCGCTCGCCCAGCCAGTCGCGGCAGGGCCTGACCGCCTCCGGACCCTCGACGGAGATGCTGGCAAAGGAGCAGAGCTCCTTCAGCTCGTCGACGAACCGGCGCGAGTTGGCCTCGACATAGGCGTCCACGTCGGCGGCGGGCACGATCGCCAATTCTGGCAGGCCGCGTAAACTGAGACGCTGAGACCAAGCGGGAGCTCCAAGTGGAGCTGAGAGGGCCAGAGGGCCGACCGCCAGAACCTGAACTGGGTAATGCCAGCGGAGGGATGAACATGGAGACCACCCAGGACGCCTTTCTGAAGGTCGAGTCGCTGGGCATCGAAGCCGTCCCCGACTCCCAGCGGCACGGGCGCCCGCGCGACCTCGGCTTCCTCTGGGCCGGCGCCTTCGTCAACTACGCGAGCGTGCTCACGGCCAGCCTCCTCACCAACTACTTCGGGCTGGGCGTCTGGGACGGCCTGCTCGCGGTCGGGCTGGGCTCGCTGGCGGGCGCGGTCATCCTTGGCCTCCTCAGCAACACCGGCGTGCGCTCGGGGCTGCCCCAGATCGTCTTCACGCGGGGCATCCTCAGTGCCGCCGGGGCCAGGGCCGGCGCGCTGCTTACGCTCTTCCTGGCGGTCGGCTGGTTCGCGGTCGACACGGTGATCGCCGCCCAGGCGGGTGCTCAGCTGGTGGGTGGCGGCGGCCGCCCGGCGACCTTCGCCTGGACCCTGGTGGTGGCCGCGCTTTCCGTCGTCGTCGCGGTCTACGGCCACAAGACGATCCAGGTCTTCGAGACCTGGGGCGCGGTCACGTTCGCCGTCCTCTCGGCCCTTCTCTTCGTCGCACTGGCGGGCCAGATGAACTGGACCGCCGGGCCCGCGAAGACGGGGGCGGACTACCCGGGCGCCTTCGTCCTCGGCTTCATGTCCTGCTTCGCGCTGGTCGCGTCCTGGTACCCATTCGCAAGCGACTACTCGCGCTACCTGCCTCGGACGAGCTCGGTGCGCGCGGTCACCTGGTGGCCGGTGGCCGGCGTCGTGCTGCCCATGCTGCTGCTCGGCCTGTTCGGCCTGCTGATCCCCACCATCGACCCCAAGCTGGCCGCCGCCGACCCCAACGGGCCGATTGCCGTCATCAGCAAGCACGGAGGCTGGCTGGCGGTGCCCTTCTTCCTGTTCGTGATCGTGGGTGAGGTCTGGGCCAACTACCTGGACGTCTACACCGCGGGGCTGGTGACGCTCACCCTCGGCGTGCGGCTGCGGCGCTGGCAGACCGCGCTCGGCTGCGGAGTCCTGGGGACGCTGCTCGCGAGCTACGCCGTCCTGATCACCGACTTCCACTCCGCCTACACGGACTTCCTGATCCTGACCTATCTGTGGGCGCCGGCCTGGGCGGCGGTGGTGCTGCTGGCGTTCTTCGTCTTCGGCGACGCCCGTCCCGGCCACGCCCTGGCGGCCTGGCTGGCGGGCACCCTGGCCAGCCTGGTGTTCGTCAACTACCCGAACCTCTTCGGCAGCGTCTTTCCGAGCGCCCACTTTCCGAACCAGGCGCTGATCGACGCGCTGCGCGGCGCCGACCTCAGCGGGCTGGTCAGCGTCGCGGTCGCGGCCGGCCTCTATGCCGGCCTGCGGCGACTCCGGCGGTGAAGCTGCCGGTCGCGCTCACGATCGCGGGATCGGACTCCGGCGGCGGCGCCGGCATCCAGGCCGACCTCAAGACCTTCGCCGCCCTGGGCGTCCACGGCACCAGCGCGGTCACCGCCATCACGGCCCAGAACACGCAGACCGTCAGCGACATCCTGGAGCTCCCGGTGGCGCTGATCAGGGCCCAGATCGACCGCGTGGTCGAGGACCTGCACCCGGCGGCCGCCAAGACCGGGATGCTCTCCAGCCCGGAGATCATCGAGTGCGTCGCGCTGGCGGTCCGGGAGCACGGCCTCCAGAAGCTGGTGGTGGACCCGGTGATGGTCGCCAAGGGCGGGGCCAAGCTGCTGCGGGACGATGCCGTCGACGCGCTGCGCCGGCAGCTGATCCCGCTGGCGGCGGTGATCACGCCCAACCTGCCCGAAGCCGAGGTCCTGCTCGGGCGGAGGCTGCTGACCCTGGCCGACCGGAAGCGGGCGGCGCGCGACCTGCTCCAGCTCGGCTGCCGCTCGGTGGTCGTCAAGGGCGGCCACGCGGACGGGCCGGTGGTCGACATCTACCACGACGCCGAGGGTGCTCTGGAGATCGCCCACGAGCGCGTCCCCACCCGCAACACGCACGGCAGCGGCTGCGTCTTCTCGGCCGCCATCGCGGCCTTCCTGGCCACCGGGATGCAGCCCCGAGACGCCTTCCCGGCCGCCACCCGGTTCATCCAGGCCGCCATCCGGGCCGCCCTCGAGCTGGGAGGGGGCCACGGCCCGGTCAACCCGATGTTCGAATTGATCGAGCGCTAAGCTCCCGGCGTGCAGTCAGCCGACGTGCCCCGGCGGGAGAGCCGCCGCCACTTCCGAAAGCGGGTCAATGCCGCGCTGGCGGACGAGAACCTGCAGCGGGCGCTGACCTCCGCCCTGACCGGCATCCGCGGCCGCCGCGATCGCGCCTTCGAGAACTTCGACTTCGAGAGCGGGCGCGACGAGCTGCGCCGCCGCCGGCTCGAGAACCTGGATCGCCTGCCCGAGCTGGTCGAGCAGTTCAGGAGCCGGCTGGAAGCTGTCGGCGGGCGCTTCCACTATGCGAAGACCGCCGAGGAGGCGCGCCAGGTCATCGGCGAGATATGCCGCCGCGCGGGCGCCGGCATCGTGACCAAGTCGAAGTCGATGGCGACCGAGGAGATCCTGCTCAACCCCTACCTGGAGGCGCTGGGCATGGAGGTGGTGGAGACCGACCTCGGCGAGCGCATGGTGCAGCTGACGCACACGCACCCCTCGCACCTGATCGCACCCGCCATCCACCTGACCAAGGAGGACGCGGCCCGCGTCTTCGGAACCGAGCCGACGATCGAGGCGATCCAGGGGCACGCCCGCCAGACGCTGCGCGAGAAGTTCATCCAGGCCAGCGTCGGCATCTCGGGCGCCAACGCGGCCATCGCCGAGACCGGGACCGTGATGATCGTCACCAACGAGGGCAACGCCGACCTCACGGTCACCCTGCCGGCGGTCCACATCGCGGTCTTCGGGATCGACAAGGTCATCGCGTCGCTCGATGACGCGGTCGCCATGCTCCGCATGCTGCCCCGCTCCGGCACCGGCCAGACCATGAGCGTGTACGTCAACTGGGTGACCGGGCCCTCGCGCTCGGCGGACATCGAGCAGTCGCTTACCATCGGCATGCACGGCCCGCGGGAGATGCACTGCGTCGTGCTCGACAACGGGCGCGAGGAGATGCGGGCCGACCCCGTCTTCCGGGATGCCCTCACCTGCGTCCGCTGCGGCGCCTGCTCCAACGCCTGCCCGCCCTTCATGGCCGTCAGCGGGCACCAGTTCGGCCACATCTACAACGGGCCCATCGGCCTGGTGCTGACGCCCTTCCACCACGGCCTCGAGGCCGCGGATCTCTCCAACACGCTCTGCACTCAGTGCAACGCGTGCCAGGAGATCTGCCCGGTCGGCATCCCGCTGCCGCGCCAGATCCTGGAGCACCGCCGGCACGGCCGGAAGTCCCTGCGCAAGCGGGCCCTGCTGGGCGTCTGGTCGCGGCCGCGCCTGGCGGACCCGCTGCTGCGGGCGGCGGCGCCTTTCTCCGGCCTGGTGCCGGGCGCTCCACGGCTCGCCACGCGGCCCTTCCGCGACCAGGTCGCCGCCGGCGGCGGCGGCGGCGCCGGTCCGCTGACCA
>DATGVT010000439.1:0-2975 GCA_035300005.1 Candidatus Acidiferrales bacterium | reverse complement strand
ACCTGCGAGGACACGTCGACCGAGGTCGCCTCGTAGCTCTGGGTGGCGACGATCCAGCCGGCGTTGGAACCCAGACCGTCCGTCAGCCCCCTCAAGTAGTCCTTCCCGAAGTCGTCGTTCTGGTAGAGGACGCCGATTTTGGCGTTGGGGTGTGCGCTGACGATGTCCTTGGCGTAGACCCTCGCCTCGGACTGGTAGTCAGGCTGGAGCCCGATCGTCCAGGGAAATGTCTTGTACTCGCCGCCCCACTTGGTAGCGCCGGTGGCGACGAAGATGTCGGGCACCTTCTGCTGGTTCAGATATGGCCGCGTCGCCGTGTTGATCGGCGTGCCCAGCTGGCCGGCCACCGCGAAGACCTGGTCCTGCTCGACCAGCTGATGCGTCAGCGGCACCGCCTTGGCCGCGTCGTAGGCGTCGTCGTAGATGACGTACTTGATCTTCCGGCCGTTGATGCCGCCATGGGCGTTGACGTACTGGTAGAAGGCGTTGGCGCCCTTGCTGACCGGGGCATAGAAAGAGGCCGGCCCCGAGAGGGGCGTCGTGGTTCCGATCGTGATCGTGTCAGAGGTGACCCCGGGGTCGTACTTGGTCGGTCCCGTCTGGCCCTGGGTCGTGCCGCAGGCCAGGCTGACCAGCAGCCCCGCCGCCGCGATTGCCAGCCCTCGCCACCCGTTGAGCGGACAGGTCATGCCCAACCTCCTTGTGAGGCCGCTCGCGCCTGGCCTCGGCCTGCCGGCGCGCCACCGCCGGTTCGCCGATAGTAATCTCGGCGAACAGGGCTGACAAGCTCCGAATTGAAGGGGGCGCCCTGCTAGGGTTTCAGGTTGTGCAAGCCAACGGGGCTCGCGCCCGCCGCAACGGCCAGCTGACGCGCAAGGAGGCCAAGGAGCTGACCCGGCGCCGGCTGCTGGCCGCGGCCAGGCAGCTGGTCCTGGCCAGGGGCCAGACAGAGGTGGCCGCCAGCGCGGCGGCGCGGCGGGCGGGCGTCGCCGGCGCCACCTTCTACGAGCACTTTCGCGACCGGGCAGACCTGCTGCGGGCGCTGGCTGACGACGTCTTCACCGGCATCCGCGAGGAGCTCCGCCAGCCGAGGCGGGAGGCGATCGCCGCCCCCAGCAACGAGGAAAAGCTGCGTCAGCAGTTCCGGCGGCCGCTCGAGATCATCGCGGCCAACCCGGCGCTGTTCCGCCTGGCCTTGCGGGTGCGGCACCAGCCCCGCTCTCCGCTGGGTGACTCCAGCCGCGCGCTGGCGGGCAGCCTGCGAACCGACCTCGTCGACGAGCTGGTCGAACGCGGCTATCCGAGCGCGACCGCGGCCGATCGCCGGCGCCTGGAGATGGTGGCCGACATCCACATCGCCGCCACCGAGGCCCTGGCCGTCGGGCATCTGAACGGGCGCTACCCCGACCTCGACGAGCTCGTCGACATGCTGGTTCTCGTCACCCGCGGAACCCGGCTGCTCCGCGAGTGGCAGGGGGAAGTCCGCCCGCCGGTCGAGTCACGGCCGCGCAAGCGGACTCGAAAGCCCCGCCCGACCCCCGGCTAGGCCTGCGCCCGCAGGACCAGCTCCGGCCGCTTCCCGGCGCGCTGCCGCAGATACCAGGCCCAGAGCCGGTAGAGGCCGCCGGCCAGACCCGACGGCATCGTGTACATGAGGACGATCAGCAGCACGCCGAACACGATGTCGGGCCGGGCCTTGAAGATGATCTGGGCGTAGATGGGGCTCCAGACCACGAAGATGGCGCCCAGGATCGGACCGACCAGCGTGCCCAGGCCACCGATCACGGCTCCCACCACCAGCGCCAGAGACAGATTGACGTCGAATGAATCGGGGCCGACGTAAGCCGTGGCCAGGGCGTCCAGGCTGCCCGCGATGCCGGCGTAGAACGCGCTGATCCCGAAGGCGAGCGTCTTGTAGTAGGTGAGGCTGATCCCGTTGGCGACCGCGGCCGTCTCGCTGTCCCGGATCGTCTTGAACGCGCGGCCGACCTTCGAGCCAAGCAGGGCTCGTCCAAACAGGAAAAGGAGGACGAACAGCAGCAGCGCGACGTAGTAGAGCCACTGCTCGAGGGTCAGCTGCCCGGAGTCGACCAGGCCGAAGGGATCGGTGGGCAGCGGCAAGGTGATCCCCTGGTCGCCTCCGCTGAGCGTGTCGAAGTGGCGGATCACGGTGGGGGTCGAGATGGCGAGGGCGAAGGTGGCCAGGCCCAGGTAGAGGCCTCGCAGCTTGAGCGCGGGGAGCCCGAGGAGGACCCCGCCCAGGGCGGCCAGGGCGGCGGCCGCCGGCAGCGTTGCCAGGTAGTTCCAGCCCAGCTTCGAGACCAGGATCGCGGTGGTGTAGCCGCCGATCGCCATGAAGGCGCTGTTCCCGAGCGAGATCTGCCCGCAGTAGCCGGTCAGGATGTTCAGCCCCAGGATCGCGATCAGGAACGCCCAGACATAGGTCCACTCCAGGGTCGGGAACTTGCCCAGGACGTAGATCGGCGCGATCGCGGCCAGCAGCAGGAGGAATCCGGACAGTGCGAGCGAGGGCCTCCGCAGCAGGCGCACCTCAGACCCTCTGCACGTGGGCGCGGCCGACCAGCCCGCCCGGCCTGAACAGCAGCACGAAGACGATCACGAGGAAGCCGAAGACGATGCGCAGGTCGTTGGCACCGGGGATGTAGGTCCCGACCAAGGCCAGCAGAACCCCGACCACCACGCCTCCGAGCACCGCTCCCAGGGGGCTGTCGATGCCGCCCAGCACGGCCGCCGTGAACGCGTAGAGGAGAACGGATTGCATCAGCCCCGGGTCGAGCACCGTGATGGGGGCGATCATCATCCCGGAGACCGCGCCGACCCCGGCCGACAGCCCCCAGCCCAGAGCCAGCATCCAGCCCACGCGCACCCCCAGCAGGCGGCTCGCGTCCGGGTAGAGGGCGGCCGCCCGCATCATCAGGCCGAGCCGGGTGCGCGAGAAGAAGAGATAGATGAAG
>DATGVT010000438.1:0-3696 GCA_035300005.1 Candidatus Acidiferrales bacterium | reverse complement strand
GGAACTCCGGCATCACCTCGCGCGCGAACAGCTCCAGCGACTCGCAGATGTGCTCATGCCGGTTGCGGCCGGACTGGCTGATGAAGATCACCTGGTCGACGCCCGCCTCCTCGTAGCCGCGAAGGAAGCGCCGCACCTGGTCCGGGGTCCCGATGGCGCCCCGCAGCGAGCCCAGCGCCTGCTCCATCAGCTTCGCCGCCAGCTCCACGCCCTCGTGGGCTGCGATCGCCCGGTCGAAGCCGAACTCCGAGCGCCGGGCCTGGAACTCGTCCCAGACGCTGGTCACCCCCGGCCGGTGGCGGCCGTAGACGTAGTAGTGGCCGAGCGAGTAGCCGAAGAAGTGCGCCCCGTCGAGGCCGCGCTCGATGGCGGTCGCCTCGTCGGGGTGGAGCATGAACGGCGTCACCACCGCCACCTGCGGGTTCACGCTGAACCCGGCCGGCACGCACTCCTCCGACTGCAGCGTGGCGTAGTAGTCGTCCACGAAGGCGCGGGCGGCGGCCGGCTCCACGAAGGAGAAGGAGAGCGCGCCCAGTCCCTTCTGCGCCGCCAGGTGGATGGTCTCCCGGCGGCTGCAGGCGACCCAGAGCGGCGGGTGTGGCTTCTGGTGGGGCTTGGGCACCAGGTTGCGCGGCGGCATGGAGAGGTACCGGCCTGAGTAGCCGGCGAAGGGCACCTCGACGAACATGCGCGTGATCGCGTCCAGCGCCTCCGCCCACTGCTCGCGCTTCTCCTCCCGCGCCACGCCGAAGCCGCCCAGCTCGGCCTCTGACGAGGCCTCGCCGGTGCCGAACTCGACGCGTCCCCCGGAGACCAGGTCCAGGGTCGCGATCCTTTCCGCCACCCGGGCTGGGTGGTTGAAACCGAGCGGCAGCTGCACGATTCCATGGCCGAGCCGGATCCGCTCGGTGCGCTGGCTGGCGGCCGCCAGGAAGACCTCGGGCGCCGAGGAGTGGCTGTACTCCTCCAGGAAGTGGTGCTCCACCTCCCAGACGTAGTCGATGCCCAGGCGGTCGGCCAGCTCGACCTGCTCCAGCGCGTCCATCAGCAGCCGGCGCTCGTCGCCAGCCGCCCAGGGCCGGGGCAGCTGATGCTCGTAGAAGAGGCCGAATTTCACCTGCCGGCGCCGAGCAGGTAACCGTAGAGCAGGACGCCGCTGCCCAGGCCGACCAGAGCCTTGACCTCGAAGGGCGCCGACGAGGGTGAGAGGTTGCCCTCGATGATGCCTGCGATCACCAGCAGGGGCGCCAGGCCGGCCAGCAGCACGAACGCCCGGCCCGCTGCCAGCCGCAGCGCGTCCGCGCGCCGGTGCAGGCCTGGGCTGATCAGCGCCCAGCCCAGCATCAGCCCGCAGGCGCCGGCGGCGACCACGATCGAGAGCTCGAGCACGCCGTGGCCGATCACGAACTCGAGCAGGCCGCCCCCGACTCCGTAGGCGGTGGTCAGGCCGAAGGCCGCGCCCAGGTTCACACCGTTGGCGGCCAGGATGTACATGGTCGGCAGCCCGAAGGCGATGCCGAGCACGAAGGCCAGGATCGAGACCTGGATGTTGTTGGTCATGATCACCCCCGCCACCAGGCCGCGCTCGGCCGGCGGGATCTGCGTCCACAGCTGGTGGTGGTGCACGCGGTCGATCAGGGCCGGCGGAAGCAGGCCGTAGGCCAGGTCCGGGTCGGCCAGCAGCGCGACGTAGGCGAGCAGCGCGGGCACGAAAAGAAGGGCGGCCGAGGCGGCCAGGAAGGGCCCCGCCGCGCGGTAGGTCCGGGGCAGCGTCTCCAGATAGAAGCCGGCCAGCCGCCGGCGGAGGTCGCCGCCCTGCCGGTAGACCACGCCGTGGCCGCGGGCGACCAGGCCGTTCAGGTAACGGGTGACGGGTTCTCCAGGCCAGTCGCGCTGGGCCAGCGCGAGGTCGGCGGTCGCTCGCCGGTAGAGGGTGGCCAGGACCAGGACCTCGGTCGGGCCGAGCGTCCCGCGGGAGCGGACGCGGCCCAGCAGCTTCTCCAGCCGCTCCCAGTCCGGCCGCCGGCTGCCGACGAACTCCTCCGCTCGCATGGGCCTGAATAATCATCGCGTGGACAACCCCGACAGCGGACTGCGCGACGACCTGGTCGTCGCCACCCCGGAGCGGGTCGCCTTCCAGTACCCGGTCGCCGGGCTGGGCACGCGGGCGCTGGCCCAGCTGATCGACCTCCTCCTGCTGACGCTGCTGCTGGCGCTGCTGGGCCTGGCCGCCTACGTCCTCTATCTGGTGACCCAGATCGCCCAGCTGAGCTGGCTGGTCTGGATCCTGGGCTCCTTCGGCCTGGTCTGGGGCTACTTCCTGGTCCTGGAGGCGGCCTGGTCGGGACAGACCCTGGGCAAGCGGGTCTTCGGCCTGCGGGCGGTCGGGGACCAGGGCGAGCCGCTGCGCTTCGCGCAGGCGGCGATCCGGAACCTGGTCCGCTTCGTCGACTTCCTGCCCCTCTACTACGGGATCGGGGTGGTGGTGCTGTTCGTCAACGGGCGCGGCAAGCGGCTGGGCGACCTGGCCGCGGGCACGCTGGTGGTGCGGGAGCGAGGGGCGGTCAAGCTCAAGGACCTCCCGGCCGCACCTCCGCCTCCGCCGGCGATGCCGACCCTTCCGGCCGCGGTGGCCGCCTACCTGCCGCCGGCGCCTGAGGACGACACCCTGCGGCGCCTGCCTCCCGAGCTGAGGCGCTTCGTGGCCGCCTACGCCCGCCGGCGCCACCAGCTGAGCCCGGCGCTCCGGATCGAGCTGTCGGCGAAGGTGCAGAAGGCGCTCACGGCCGCCCTGCCCGAAGTGGTCGCCGCCCAGGGCCCGCTGGTCGCACTGGACCAGCTGGCGGACCTCGAGCTGCCGCACCCCCCTGAACCCATTTCAGCCCCCCGGCCGTTGTAGGTCTCAGGAGGCGGCCGGTTGTGCGCCCGGCCGAGGCTCCGACCACGACTACTGCGCCACCCTGCCTACCCCCTGGGTGGCGCCTCATTATTCAGGGGGGATGAGCAAGACCGCGGTCACCTTCGTCTGCACCGAATGCGGCGGCGAGGCCTTGCGCTGGGCCGGGCAGTGCCCCCACTGCCGCGCCTGGAACACGCTCCAGGAGTTCACCGTCCGCAGGCGGGGCGCCTCCGGCCGGCCTCAGGCTCGCCCGGCCGGCGTGCAAGCGCCCCGCGCGCTCCCGATCACCGAGGTCCCGGAGGACGAGGCTCCGCGCCGGGCGCTGCGCTGGGGGGAGCTCAACCGCGTGCTGGGCGGCGGGGTGGTGGCGGGCAGCCTGGTCCTGGTCGGCGGCGAGCCAGGGGTGGGCAAGTCGACCCTGCTCATGCACGCGGCGCAGCAGGTTGCGGAGGCGGGCGGGACCGTGCTCTATGCCTCGGCCGAGGAGTCGGTCCAGCAGGTGCGCATGCGGGCCAGGCGGCTGGGCGCCCTCCAGCCCGGCTTCCTGGTGCTGGCCGAGATCGACCTGGACGCCATCTGCGCCGCCATCGAGGCCGGCCGCCCACAGCTGGCGGTCGTCGACTCGATCCAGACCGTCTCCGACCCCGGGCTGGAGGCGGCCGCGGGCAGCGTGACCCAGGTCCGCGACGGCGCGGCCCGCCTGATGCGCCTGGCCAAGGAGTCGGGCACGCCGATCTTCCTGGTCGGTCACGTGACCAAAGAGGGCGCCATCGCCGGGCCGCGCGTGCTGGAGCACA
>DATGVT010000437.1:0-2468 GCA_035300005.1 Candidatus Acidiferrales bacterium | reverse complement strand
CCCGAGGTCCACGACGTCCTCCGCCGGTGGCGGCGGATCTGCCGGCGCTTCGAGCCCGAGCGGGTGCTGTTGGGCGAGACCTTCATCCTCGACATGGAGCAGCTGAGCCGCTACTTCGCTCCCGGCGAGCTCCACCTCGCGTTCAACTTCATCTTCGTGCACTCGCCCTTCGACCCGGCCGTTCTGCGCGGCCGGGTGGAAGCCTCCGAGGAGGCGCTCCCGGCCTCCGGCTGGCCGGTCTGGACCGCCTCCAACCACGACCTCTCCCGCTTTCCGACCCGGTGGTGCCAGGGCGACGAGCGGCGAATCCGGCTGGCGCTGGTCATGCTGCTGACGCTGCGGGGCACCCCCGTCCTCTACTACGGGGACGAGCTGGGCATGGAGGACGTCGCCGTGGCCGCCAGCAGGCTCCGGGATCGGGTCGGGCTGCGCGAGTTCGGCCACTCCAGCCGCGACCCGGTCCGCACGCCGATGCCCTGGCGGGACGCCCCCGGCGCCGGCTTCACCAGAGCCGGCGTGGAGCCCTGGCTGCCGATCGGCGACCTGAGCCGCAACGTCGAGTCGCAGCGCGCCGACCCCGGTTCCGTGCTCCACCTGACCCGCGACCTGAACGCCCTGCGCCGGCGGCTGGCTGACCTCCGCCGCGGCGCCTACGCAACGCTCCCGGCGCCGGACGGCGTCTGGCTCTTCCGGCGCGGGCGCCGGACTCTGGTCGGGCTGAACTTCAGCGAGCAGCCACGGCCGCTGGGGGTGGCCGGACAGGTCCTGCTCAGCAGCCACCGATCCCGAGAGGGGCGCCGGGTCGGCGCCCTGGAACCCCTCGAAGGTCTCGTGCTAGAGGCGTAGCTCGAGCAGGAGGAGGTCCTCGCCCCAGCGCCCGGGCGGCGCCTTGGCCAGCTCTCGGAAGCCCAGCTCCGTGAAGAGCGCGTTGGCCTCGCGCAGCGCCGGGCTCAGCTGCGCCCAGACCCGGGTCATGCCCGCTCGCCGCGCCCGGCTCAACGCGTGCTCGGCCAGGGCCCGGCCCACGCCACGCCGCACCCACTCGGGCGCCACCGCCAGCCGGTCGAGCAGGCAGGCGCCGGTCGGGAAGCTGCAGCGGACGGCCCCCGCCAGCCGGCCGTCGAAGCTGGCTCGATAGACCTCGAAGCCACCCAGGAGCCAGGCGCGGACGTCGTCCGCCGAGGGCACCTGCTCCTCCAGCAGGTCTTCGCCCAGCCGGGAGCCGAGGGCCCCCCACGCCCGGCTGTAGAGGCGGGCCAGGGCCGGCGCGTCCTGGGGCTGGGCCAGCGCGATGCGGGGGAAGGGCCGGAAGCGCATGTGTGTTCCGGGCTAATGTAGCGCCGCCATGAAAGCCGACGCTGCGCTCGAACACGCCCGCCGCCTCTTCCGCCAGGGCGAGGTGCACGACGCGCTGGAGGCGGCCCAGGCAGCCTGCGAGCTCCGGCCCCACAGCTCCGAGGCCTGGTGGCTGCTGGCCAGGATCACGCGCCACACCGGGCTCCCAGGGGCCAGCGATGATGCCTTCCGCCGCGCGGCCGCGCTCAGCAAGCGGCGGCCCCTTCCGCACCGGGTCAGCCCCGCGCATCTGGAGCGGCTGGTGGCCCGCGCCGCCGCCGGCGGCTCGCCAGACGCCCGCCGGCGCCTGGGCGGCCGCGTCATCGAGGTCCAGCCGCTGCCGAGCCCGGAGGAGATCCGCGCAGGGACCTCACCCGACGCGGTCTCGGCGCAAGGGGGGCCGGGAAAGCTGGTCCTCTACCAGGTGAACCTGGAGAACCGCTCCGGCAGCGAAGCCGCCCTGGAGAACCTGATCGGGCGCACGCTCAGCCGTGCCTGACCTCCGCCTGGAGCGCGCCGGCGGCGTCCTGACCCTGGTCATCGACCGCCCCTCTGCCCTCAACGCCATCGGCCTGGGCACCATGGCCGAGCTGGACGAGGCGCTGCGGGAAGCGGCGAGAAGTGAGGCACGGGTGGTGGTCGTGCGGGGCGCCGGGGAGCGCGCCTTCGTGTCCGGAGGCGACCTGAAAGAGCTCGAAAGCTTGCGCACCGAGAGGGAAGGCTCCGAGCTGGCGTCGAGGATGCGCGCGATCCTCGACCGTCTGTCGGCTCTGCCCCAGCCCGTCATCTGCGCCCTCAACGGCGACGCCTACGGAGGCGGAGCCGAGCTGGCGGTGGCCGGCGACTTTCGGGTCGCGGCCGAGCACGCGCGCCTCGGATTCACCCAGGTCAGGCTGGGGATCATGCCCGCCTGGGGCGGCATCGAGCGCCTGCAGGAGCTGGTGGGCCGAGCCCGCGCCCTCTACCTGCTGACCACGGGGGAGGTCCTGTCCGCGGCCGAGGCCGAGCGCTGGGGGCTGGTGGAGGCGGTCTGGCCGAGCCTGGAGTTCGCGGCCCGGCTCGACCGGCTGGCGGCTGCCGTCGCGGAGGCGCCTGCCGCCGCGCTGGCCGCCATGAAGGCCGCGCTGGACGCG
>DATGVT010000436.1:0-7574 GCA_035300005.1 Candidatus Acidiferrales bacterium | reverse complement strand
CGCAGTCGGTCGGGGCGCCGTTCGGGCTGATCGAGCTGAAGGTGCCCGGCGGCACGAAGGCGAAGCGATCGGCGTCTGTCACCGGCGAGGTGCCGTTGGTGGTCGTCACCGTCACGTCGACGATCCCCAGCGCGTGAGCCGGGCTGACGGCCGTGATCTGGGAGTCGGAGTTGACCACGAAGCTGGCCGCCGGGGTGCCGCCGAAGCTGACGCTGGTGCCCGAGAAGGCGGAGCCCGTGATCACGACGGTGGTGCCGCCGGAGGCCGGACCGGCACCGGGCGAGACCGACTGCACCAAGGGCACCGGCTTCACGGTCTCGGTGCAGGTCAAAGTCGGCGCGGAGACGCCGTTCAGGGTGGCGTTGACCGTGACGCTGGCGGTCTCTGCCCGCTGGGCCAGGGGCGGGCTGAACGTGAAGGTGCCGGTGCCGTCGCCGTTGTCGTGGAAGCTGCCGTAGCCCGGCAGGCCACCGGCGGTCAGCGCGGGCCGGCCGGCGGCGTCTCGGGCGGCGAGGGTCCAGGAGTCGGTCTGGCCCCCGATCACGCTGTGGACGCAGGGCCCGCTGAGGACGAAGAACGGCGTCGGGTTCTGGGTCGAGGGAGTGGTCTTGCCGATGATCACGTACCAGACCTGGTCCTGATCGCAGGTGATGCAGTGGACGCGGAACCCCCAGCTGCCCGCCCGCCCGCGCGGTACAGCGACGTGGACGGGTGGTGTGTCCGAGCTGGCGCGCTGGAACTCGTTGGTGTCAGGGTCGTAGACGATCAGCTCCAGCACGGCGGCGGGGTTGGAGGCGGCACCGAACGCGGCGCCGCGGACCGAGGTCGCCAGCGCGGCCGGACTCGCGCTCGAGCTCCAGCCGAGCCCGAAGTCGAGGTCGGTGTTCCCGTCGGCGATCGCGCCGGTCTGCAGCGCCGTCGTCTGCCCCTGGCTGATGGTCCCGGGCGCGATCGTGGCTGTGTTGCCTTTGGTCGTGTCCTGGGTCTGGTTGTAGATCGTGAAGGGATCCGTCCGGTCGCCCGGTGGGATGGCGGCCGGGGTCGACGGCGGCTTCGAGGAGGAGGTGACGGTGGTGGACTGGCCCTTGTTGACCGTGACCGTGCCGGCCGGGGTCTTGACGTCAACCGAGCCGTCCCAGGTGTCGACCCGAACCGTCTTGGAACCGTCAGGCGCGACCTCGATGTAGATGGAGAACTCGGTGCCCCTGACGTCCGCGGTGGTGCTGTTGGGGGCTGTGGCCTGGAAGCTGCCGCCGCCAACCAGCTGGGTGACGCGGTTCCAGGTCTTGCCGGCGTCCTGCTGGATGGCGATGGCGAAGCCCCCGCCGCCGGTCTTCGCCATCTGCTTGATCTTCAGGGTGGTTCCGGCGTCCATCCGGGTGAGGGAGCCGTCCGGATAGTTGATCAGGGCCTTGGTCGGGCTGGGCCCGGTCGTGACCAGGTCCCCGCTGCCGAGCTGGTCGCCCGAGCTTGCGGGATGGGTGGCGGCGGTGCCCGACTTCTGGACGCTGACGGTGCCGGTCAGGATGGTCAGGCTGGCGGTGCCGCCGGCCTCGGGCTTCTGGCTGAGGACGTTGAAGACGATGGAGGCGACGGCGAGCATGACGATGATGGCGACGCCCAGCGCCACCCGCCGCCTGCTGAAGATTGCCGTCACCCGGCCCTAGTTCCCCCCTCCTGTAGTCCCCCTTGCGTCGGGGAGCGCACGATGCTAACGCAGCGGTGACGACCGTGGGTCGCGCGCGTCGGTGAATCTATGTGAAGGGTCGGGGCTCTACTTCTCGAAAGCCGCCCTCCGACTCCAGCCCGAACCGCTTCGTTGATGGCTCGACGCTAGGCCGACCTCGAGCAGGCTTCAATCACCGCCGTGACAGGAGGTGTGTCGCGTCCGCGACAGAAACCGGCGCCGCTCTAAACTCACTCCGCTGGTGCCGGGGTTGCTGGAAGCCTTGCCGGCGGAAGAGGTCCAACGCCTGCTGGCGACCGCTCGCAGGCGCCGCTATGCCGCCGGGGAGGTGGTCTTCCACGAAGAGGACCCGGCCGACTGCCTGCAACTGATCGTGCGCGGCCGGGTGGCGGCCGGCATCACCACCAGGTATGGCAACCAGGTCACGTTCGCGATCCAGGGTCAGGGCGAGTTCTTCGGCGAGTTGGCTCTGCTGTCCGCCGACTCCAGGCGCAGCGCCACCATCACCGCGCTGGAACCGACCGAGACCCTGGCCGTCTACCGGGACGACTTTCAGCGGCTTCGGCAGCGTCACCCGCCGGTCGGGGAATTGCTGCTCCAGATCCTCGCCGCGCGGGTGCGCGTCCTCTCCGAGCTGCTGGCGGAGGCGCTCTATGTTCCGGCCGAGATGCGGGTCCTCCGCCGCCTGCTCGAGGTGGCGGACGCCTACTCAGGATCCGCGGCTGCGGCTGAGGTGCCTCTGACCCAGGACCAGCTGGGCGGCATCGCCGGGGCCGCGCGGGCGACCGTCAACCGGGTGCTGAGGCGCGAGGCGGCCCGAGGGACGCTCAGGCTGGAGCGAGGTCGGATCACGCTCCTGAACCGTCCGGCGATCGCCGCTCGGGCCCGCTGAGCCTCGTCAGGAAACCGTGATCTGGCCGTGGAGCAGGACCTGCTCCAGCGTCTGGGAGCCGTTCCAGTCGTTCGAGAACCAGAGCACGCCGCCCACCCCCGGGATGGGGCAGCTGATGGGCTGCTGGCCGTTGGCCGGCAGGCCGGCGGCGCTGCTGACGCAGATCGTGATGGCGATGGTGTCGCCGCTGCTCCCGTTGTCCGTGGCCGAGACCTGGACCGTCGCGCCGGTGACGAACGTGTTCTTGGCAGCCTTGTCGGTGATGGTCGCCTGGTTGGCCCGGAAGGTCACCCGGTTGGAGGCGCTCTTGTTGAAGTAGTAGATGCTGCCGCCGGCGACCTGGTAGCTTCGCTTGCTCCCAGTGGTCCCCCCCGGCGTGCAGGTCAGGCTGGGGTCGGTGCGGACGGCCAGCTTCAGGTTGTCCTGCGGGCTGGGCGGGTTGTGCGCGGTGAACCCGAAGCTCTCCAGTCCCGCCGCCGGGCAGAGGCCGGCGGGTGCCACGCTGGTCTCCTCGATGGCGCCCGAGCCGTGGACGCCCTGGCTCACCGAGACCGTGATGATCACGTCGTCGAGGGGATCGTTGCGCTTATAGAAGCCGCCGACCACGGTGCCGACCGTGTAGGTGGCGTCCAGGGCAGGGGCTGTCCAGGTACAGGCCGCGGTGCCGGTGGTGGGGTCGGAGGGGTTGACCAGGGTCACCGCCACCGGGCCGCAGAGGGTGGCGTTGGTGGCCCGGTCGACGAACTGGACGCTGGCGTTGCCGATGTTCCCGCGGGAGGCGTCGGCGGAGTCGACCACCGTGGTGCTCAGATGGACGGGGCAGCCGGCTCCGCAGGCGCTGACCAGGAAGTCTCCGATGTAGGTCAAAGACGCGTCTTCGGGGGTCACGGCCAGCGTCCCCGAGCCTGAGCTCCCGGCGAAGTTGGGGTTGGTGCTGGTGAAGGTGGCGCTGAGAGCGTAGCTGTTGGGACCCTGGCTGACCGTGTAGCTCAGGGTCGCGTTGCCGCTGGCATCGATGGCCACCGGGGCGCCCAGGTTGCTGCCCGCGACCGCGAACTGAACGCTGCCGGTGAGAGCCGAGCCGTTCAAGGAGGCGGGGCTGACCCTGGCGGAGAGCGTTACGGGGTCGCTGTACTGGACGCTGGGAGCGCCGGCCGAGGTGGTGGTCGGGGCCGGGTTGACGCTCAGGCTCGCGGTGCTCGTCTTCCCGGAGGCGCTGCCGGTGACGGTGTGGGCGCCAACCGCCCCCGGCACACAGGTGGCGGCGGAGCAGCTGCCGTTGGGCGAGATGCTGAAGCTGGTCGAAGAGGTCAGGTCGCCCCGGCTGTTCCCGTACTGGTCGAAGGCGGTCGCCGTGTAGGCCTGGCCGCCGCCGAAGGCGACGCTGGCGGAGGCGGGGCTGAGGGTGATCGAGGCCAGCGAGCCGGGGGTGACGTTCAGGCTGGCGGTGCCGGACCTGCCCCCGTCGCTGCCGGTCACGGTGTGCGCGCCCGCCGCCGTGGCCGTGCAGGTGGCCAGGCTGCAGCTGCCGTCGGGGGCGATGCTGAAAGCCGTCGCCGCGGTGACGTCGCCGAGGCTGTTGCCGTACTGGTCGAGCCCCTGAGCCGTGTAGCCCTGGGAGGCACCAGCCGTGATGGCCGCCGAGGCGGGGCTCAGCGCCAGCGAGGCCAGCGGCCCGGCCTTCACCTTGAGGCTGGCCGTTCCCGAGACACCACTCCTGCTGCCGGTCACGGTGTGGACGCCCGCCACCGTGGCCGTGCAGGCGGCCGAGGCGCAGCTGCCGTCGGGCGTGATGCTGAAGCCGGTGGCCGCGGTCAGGTCACCCAGGCTGTTGCCGTACTGGTCGAAGCCCTGCGCGGTGTAGGCCTGGCTGCCACCGGCCGTGATGGTCGCGGAAGCCGGGCTGAGGCTGAGCGTGACCAGCGCCGCCGGGTTCACCGCCAGGCTGGCGGTGGCAATCCTGCCGGCGCTGGTCCCAGTCACCGTGTGGGCGCCGGCCGCCGTGGCCGTGCAGGTGGCGGCTGCGCAGCTGCCGTCGGGAGAGATCGAGAAGACGGTCGCCGAGGTCAGGTCGCCGAGGCCGTTCCCGTAGAGATCGGCGCCGGTCGCCGTGTAGGCCTGGGCGCCGCCGGCGGAGATGCTGGCCGACCCCGGGCTCAGCGTCAGCGTGGCCGGCGGCCCCGCGTTCACGGTCAGGCTCGCCGTCCCGGAGACGCCGCTGCGGGTCCCGGTCACGGTGTGGGCGCCGGCAGTGGTGGCCGTGCAGGTGGCGCCGGCGCAGCTGCCGTTGGGGGCGATGGAGAAGGTGGCCGCGGTGGTCAGGTCGCCGAGGCTGTTGCCAAAGCCGTCGTAGCCCGTGGCCGTGTAGCTCTGGCTGCCGCCGGCGCTGATGCTGGCCGGCGACGGGCTGAGCGTCAGGGTGGCGAGCGGCCCCGGGTTGACAGTCAGGCCGCCGGTCGCCGTCTTCCCCAGGTTGGTCCCGGTCAGCGTGTGGGCACCCGCGACGGTGGCGGTGCAAGTGGCGCCGGTGCAGCTCCCGTCAGGTCCAATCGAAAAAGTAGTCGAGGAGGTCAGGTCGCCCAGGCTGTTGCCGTAGCGGTCGAAGCCCTGCGCCGTGTAGGCCTGGCTGCCCCCGGCCGTGATGCTCGCCGTGCCTGGAGCCAGCGTCAGCGACGCCAGCGGCCCGGCGATCACGTTCAGGCTGGCGCCGGCGCTGGCGCCGCCGGTGGTCCCGGTCACCGTGTGCGGGCCGGCCTGAGTGGCCCTGCAGGCGCCGGCCGTGCAGCTGCCGTTGGGGGCGATCGCGAAGGAGGTGGAGGCGGTGATGTCGCCCAGGCTGTTGTTGAAGGCGTCATAGCCGGTGGCCGTGTAGGCCTGGCTGCTTCCAGCGACGATGGTGGTGGAGGCGGGGCTCAGAAGCAGGTGGTCGACCGGCCCGGCATTGACGGTCAGGCTCGCCGTCCCGGTCCTGCCGCCGTCGCGGCCGGTCACGACGTGCGCGCCGGCGACGGTGGCGGTGCAGGCAGCGCCGCTGCAGGTGCCGTCGGGCGCGACGCTGAAGCTGGTCGCGGAGGTGACGTCGCCCAGGCTGTTGCCGAAGGCGTCATAGCCGGTGGCCTGGTAGGCCTGGCTGTCTCCGGCGACGATGGTCGCCGAGGCCGGGCTCAGCCCCAGCTGGTCGAGCGAGCCCGGGTTCACGACCAGGGTGGCGGTGGCGGTGGCCGAGCCGCTGACGCCGGTCACGGTGTAGACACCGACCGCGGTGGCGGTGCAGGCCGCGCCCGCGCAGCCGCCGCTGGGGGCGATGCTGAAGACGGTCACCGAGGTGACGTCGCCGAGGCTGTTGCCGTTGGCGTCGAGGCCCTGGGCGGTGAACGCCTGCCAGCTGCCGGCGGTGATGCTGACCGCGGACGGGCTCAGCCGCAGGGCGGCCAGCGGACCCGCTCTTACGTTGAGCGTCGCCGTGCCCGTCCTGCCGCCGCTGGTCCCGGTCACCGTATGCGCGCCGGCCTGGCCGGCGGTGCAGGTCGAGCCGGTGCAGGAGCCGTCGGGGCTGATCGAGAAGGTGGTCGCGGAGGTGAGATCGCCCAGGCTGTTGCCGTAGCGGTCGGCGCCCTGCGCGGCGTAGGCCTGGGAGCCGCCGGCCGAGATGCTGGCGGTGGCCGGGCTCAGGCTGAGCGTGGCCAGCGGCCCCGGGTCCACCCTGAGGCTGGCGGTGGCCGACCTGCCGGCGCTGCTCCCGGTCACCGTGTGCGCGCCGGCGGCGGTCGCCGTGCAGGTTGAGCCCGTGCAGCTGCCGTCGGGCGCGATGGCGAAGGTCGTCGTCGACGTGACGTCGCCCAGGCTGTTGCCGTAGGCGTCAAAACCGGACGCCGAGTAGCCCTGGCTGCCGCCCGCGGTGATCCTGGCCGTGCTCGGGTTCAGGAGGAGACTGGCCAGCGCGGCCGCATTCACGTTCAGCGTGACCGTCGCCTTCACCGAACCCAAGCGAGCGCTGACCGTGTGGGCGCCGGCCGTCATCGCCGTGCAGACCGCCGCCGCGCATTGGCCGTCGGGGGCGATGGAGAAGACGGCGGAGCCGGTGACATCGCCCAGGTTTCTGCCGTGCGCGTCGACGGCGCGGGCGGTGTAGGCCTGGCCGCCGCCGGCGGTGATGGTGGCCGCGACCGGGCTGAGAACGAGCGCGGCCGGCGGCCCCGCGGTGACGGTCAGCGTGGCCGAGCCGCTCGTGGAACCGTAGTCGCGCTCACCGGCGAAGCCGGCCCGGACACCTCCGGCATAGGCGCCGACCGCGATCCCGGCCAGGCTGGCGCCGCTGAGCCTCGCCACGCCGTCGCCGTCGGTCTTCGCCGAGCCCACGGCGGCGCCGTTCAGGCTGAAGCTGACGTTCCGCGAGGAGAGAGGCTGGCCGCCCGATCTCAGCGTCGCCGTCAGAGTGGTGCTTTCGGCGAAGGTGCCCAGGACCCCTCCCAGGTCCAGGCTGGTGGCGGCGGAGCCGATGGTCAGGCTGCCCTGGGCAGTCACCACGGCCCCGTCGGGGCCGGTGTAGCTGGCCGTCACCGCGTCCGGATAGGTTCCGGCGTCCTGCCCGGCCACGCTCACCCCGGCCAGCTGGGCGCCGCCTCCCGAGTCGCTGGTCGCCGAGCCGGCCGCCGATCCGAAGAGTTTGAAGCTGACCGAGCCCCCGGGCACGCCCGCCCCGCCCGAAGTCAAGCCCGCTGCCAGGGTCGTCGTACCGCCGTAGCTGGCGGTGGCCGGCAGCACGCGGAGGCTGATGCCGGGCAGCCCGCTGACGTGCTCGACGCAATTGAGCGTGGCCGACTGGCCCAGGAGGGACGCGCTGACCTGGATCGGGAAGTCGGCCGTGGTCGCGTTGGCCGGCGGCGCGAACCTGACGCTGGCGCTGCCGGGCGCCTGCTCGGAGGCCGCGTAGGCGGGCAGGCCGCTGACGCTCATCGCCGGCGCGCCGGCGGCGTCGTTGGCGGTCACCGTCCA
>DATGVT010000435.1:0-4536 GCA_035300005.1 Candidatus Acidiferrales bacterium | reverse complement strand
GCCGCCGGGCTGGTGCCGCCGATCCAGATCGGCACCTGGTCGCGCTGCACCGGCTGCGGATGGACGCCCACCTCCGGCAGCCGGTAGTGCTCGCCCTCGAAGCTGAAGCTGCGCTCCCTCCAAGCCCGGCGCAGGATCTCGACGGTCTCCTCCAGCCGCGCCGCGCGGTGGTCGGTCGGATGGCCCAGCACCTCCGCTTCCTCCAGCAGCCAGCCGGCGCCGATGCCCAGCTCCAGGCGGCCCTGCGAGAGGACGTCGACCGTCGCCGCCTGCTTGGCCAGGCTGAGCGGATCCCGGCAGGTCAGCGGGATGACCGAGGTGCCCAGGCGGGCGGTGCGGGTCACGGCTGCGAGGAAGCCGAGCGTGACCATCGCCTCCGTCCACTCGGCTTCGTGGTTCCAGGTCGGCCTGCCGTCCGGGCTGTACGGGTAGCGGCTCTTGAACTCGACCGGGATCGCGATGTGCTCGGTTACCCAGAGCGACTCGTAGCCCCGCCGCTCCGCCTCCTGCGCGAACCCGGCCAGCTCGCCCGGGGAGGTGCAGAGCGAGCGGCCGAGGACGACCCCCACGTCCATGACTCGCTAGGCTATTCCAGATGCTCCTGACCGGGAAGAAGGTGCTGGTCGCGGGCGTCCTCGACCGGCAGAGCATCGCCTACAACATCGCCGAGCAGGCCCAGCGCGAAGGGGCCGACCTGGTCCTCACCAGCTTCGGCCGGGTGATGAACATCACGAAGATGACCGCCAGGCGGCTGAACCCGGTGCCCGAGGTCCTGGAGCTGGACGTCACCAAGCCGGGCGACATCGCCGAGGTCAGGGACGACCTCCAGAGCCGGTGGGGACGGCTGGACGGGCTGGTGCACTCGATCGCCTTCGCGCCGCAGGACGCGCTGGGCGGCAACTTCCTCAACACGCCGTGGGAGAGCGTCGCCACCGCGCTGCAGGTCAGCGCCTTCTCGCTCAAGGAGCTGGCGGCCGGATTCCTGCCCCTGATGCGGCAGCACGGCGGCTCCATCCTGACCCTCGACTTCGACAACTCGACCCAGGCCTGGCCGAAGTACGACTGGATGGGCGTCTCCAAGGCTGCGCTGGAGGCGGTCGTGCGCTACCTGGCCCGCGACCTGGGCCGCTACCAGATCCGCGTCAACGCCATCTGCGCGGGACCCCTCCTCACGCTGGCGGCCAAGGGCATCCCCGGCTTTCGGGAGTTCGAGGAGGTCTGGGGCGACCGGGCCCCGCTGGGCTGGGACCTGCAGGACAAATCCCCGGTCGGCAAGACCGCGTGCGCGCTCCTCTCCGATTACTTCCCCAAGACCACTGGTGAGCTGATCCACGTCGACGGCGGTTACCACGCGATGGGGGCGGAGCTGCCGCCCGACAACGCGAAGTAGGAACGGGCCTCAGCTCAACTAGCCGACAAAGCGGCCGGGCCGCAGCGGCGCGAGCTCGAGAGGCGCCTCGCCGTCCAGCATCTCCTGGGCCAGCCAGCGTGCGGTGGCGGGTGCGGCCATCATCCCGATCGAGCCGTGGCCGCCGTGCAGGAACAGGCCCTCGTCCTCCCCGGCGCCCACGATCGGCATGCCGTCCGGGGTCATCGGACGCATGGCCGACCAGGCCGACGTGACGGCGACCTCACGCAGGCCGGGCGCCAGGCGGAGGGCGCGCCCAGCCAGCCGCTGCGGCATCCCGGTTCCCTCCACAGCGTCGCGCAGCGAGGGCGCCAGCGAGGTGCCGATCAACGCCTCACCGGCGGCCTGGGGCACGATCACGAATGCCTCCACCGCGGGCCGGTCGTGGCTGCTCTCCGACAGCTCGCCCAGCGTGGGATGGCGCGCCACCCGCCCGAGCTCGTCCTGGTCGGGCCAGGACATCTCCTCGACGATCCAGGGCAGCTCGAAGGGAAGCCGGGCGGTCCGCATCAGCCAGCCGCGGCCCGCTCCCACCGGGGACCCGGGCAGCAGCTGGGGCAACCAGGGCCCGGTCGCCAGCACGACGGCGTCGGCGGCCATCCTGCCGCTGTCTGTGACCACGCCCTCGACCCGGCCCGCCTGCCGCCGCAGCGAGCTGACGCGCTCACCCAGCCGCAGCTCGGCGCCAGCGGCCCTGGCCGCCTCCGCGAAGGCCCGCGTGGCACCGGCGGGATCCAGCAGCCAGGCCTCCCCAACCAGGAAGCCACCCCTGACGCTGTCGGCCAGCTGAGGGAACTCGCGGCGCAGGTCGGCCGCCCCCAGCTCCTGGCTGGCCACGCCCACGGCCTGGATGCCGCGCGCGCGGGCGCGCGCCAGTTCCATCTGACCTTCGTCCGCGGCCAGCAGCAGCTGAGGGTACTCGCGCAGCCAGAAGCCGTGCTCGGAGCGCAGCTCGCGGTAGACCTCGAGCGAGGTGCGCATGATGCGAACCACCTGCGCCTCGACCTGGTTGAGGAGCACCCCGGCGTTCAAGCCCGACGCCGCCGACGCGATGCCCGCGCCTTCGAAGAGCGTCACCCGCAGGTCCTGGCGGGCCAGCTCGAAGGCCACCGTGCAGCCGGCGATGCCGCCTCCGACGACCACGGCCTCGCGAACGCGCGACAATGGTCTCGGTTTGGACATCGGCCTGCTAGTCTACCCGCGGCACACTCCACTCGACCTCATCGGTCCCTGGGAGGTGTTGAGCCGCTTGCCCGGCGCCCGCACGCACCTGATCTGGACGCGTCCGGGGCCGGTGCTCGGCGACCGCGGGCTCGAAATCACGGCCACATCCGGTTTTGCGGAGGCGCCACGGCTCGACGTGCTGGTGGTGCCTGGTGGTCCCGGACAGCAGTCGTTGATGAAGCACACGCTGTTGATGGATTTCATCCGCGAGCGAGCGCAGACCGCGACCTGGGTGTGCGGCATCTGCACGGGCGTTCTGCTGCTGGCGCAAGCGGGAGTGCTCAAAGGAAAGCGCGCCACGACGCACTGGCTGGCACGCGAAACTCTGCGCTCTTTTGGCGTCAAGGTGAGTGAGAAGCGCTACGTCCTGGACGGCAAGTTTGCGAGCGCGGCCGGTGGCTCGGCCGGTATCGACCTGGCGCTGGAGCTTGCTCGCCGCCTGGCTGGCGAGGAGGCGGCGATGACCATCCAGCTGCAGATCGAGCACGACCCCGAACCACCGTTGGAGGCCGCCGCCGCGGGCAAGGCCCCCCGGGCCCTGGTGGACCGGCTGCGCAAGACCGCCCGTCAGTTCCGCTGACCTTCGAACGCAAGATCTGGGACCTGCCCCTGGCAGTGGGCCCCGCATCCTGTTACCCTCACGCGAAACTCCCAGACGGAGGCGATGCGATCTTGCGAGATTATCTCGTGATATACGTCGATGCCGCTCTCGACAGGAAGGGCCGGGCCGGTTGTGGCCTGGCCGTTTTCATTCGAGGCCGCGCTGTCTACACCGAGTCCTTTGGTTTCACACACCAGGGCGGCTCTGCGCAGCTGGAGGCCTATATCTGCGCGGGCGCGCTGGAACTGGCCGCCGCGCGCTGGCCGGAGCACCGCGTGGTGGTGCGCACGGACTGTGCGCCAGTGGTCCGGAGCCGGCTGCCATCCAGTGACAGCTTTCGCATCGCCGTGCACGAGGTACGCGAGAGATGCCGGCGCGGTTGGCGCGTCGTCCGCTACGTGAACCGGAAGGCGAATCCCGCGCACGAGCTTGCGCGCGAAGGCCTCAAGAGCTGGATCCGGCAGGGCTTGCCGCAGGCCGCGTGAGGAGAGCAGCGTGCAGTTATACTGGCTCGAGAAACGTCCTGCTTTTTTGAGGAGCCGAAATGGCAGCAGAAAGTCCGACTGAGCAGAAACCAGCGCGGCGTCCACGCGCGCGCCGCGCTGGCACGCGCGCCACCACACGCAGGACCACGCGTCGCCGGCGCGCCGCCGGACCGGACCTGGTCAACAACCTGAACCAGATGATCGACCAGCTGATCAAGGAGAACCGCAAGCTCTCGCGCCAGGTCGCGCGCATGACTGCTCGCGGAGCGGCCGCCGGTACGAGCACCGTCGAGCGCGGCCTGCGCAGCATCCAGCGCCGCGTGCAGCGGGCTCTGGGCGGCGCCGTCAGCAAGCGCCGGCGGACCCGTCGGGCGACGGCCACGCGCCGCCGCCGGACCGCAGCCTCGAGCTCCTAGCGACCCCCAGCCTCCGGCCGCGACTGGCGCTGGACCACGTCCTGGTCGCGCTGGCCGACCTGGAAGGCTCGGCGCAGGCTTTCTGCGGGCGCCATGGCCTGCATGCCCTGCCCGGCGGCAGGCATCCGCGGGGGACGGCGAACCTGATCGTCCCCCTGGGCTCCGCGTACCTGGAGCTGATCGCGGTCGTCGACGCCGCCCAGGCGGCAGCCTCGGGGTTGGGGCGCCTGACCGCGGCCTCGGTGGCCGCCGGCCGCACCTTCGCCGGTTGGGCTGTGCGCACGCCGTGACGGCTCCCGGCGCTGGCTGCAGGCCGCGGGCTGGGACCTGCCGGCGCCGCGGGCCGGCTTCCGGCGGCGTCCCGACGGCGGGAGTGGGGAGAGGGCCAGCCTCACCCAGGCT